>JAHELX010000019.1 GCA_024643945.1 Anaerolineales bacterium | reverse complement strand
TTGCCGTGATGAGGCATTCCGACCACCTCCACGCCGAACATCTCCGCCATTTCGCGCTCGAGGAAGCTGGCCGACGGGATAATGCCGCAGATGCTGGGCAAGGAGGCCGAGTCTCGCCGCGTGCGCACGCGCAGCCCCACGACCGCGGCCTGGCGGCGAAAATGATAGAGGACCTCAATCTCGCCCGTATCGACGCCGGGATCCAGGCCTGTGATCGAGGTCAGATGGCCCCAGCGGATCTCGTGCAGCGTCTCCACGGCTGCGAGCAGATGTGCATCATCCAGCACTAAGTCTACCCGCCCGTCTTCGGGGGTGTTGATCTCTTTGGCCCATGGCTTCAAGAGCTCGACCGCCTCTGCCAGGGCTTCTTCTGTTGCCGTCATCGCCTGCCTCCGTTCTTCCTTATCTCATGGCTGTTATCGCCGGGAAGGCACGGGGGTTCTTTAACACCTCGCAAGAGCTTCACCAGGCCGTCGATGATCGCCTGCGGGCGCGGCGGGCAGCCGGGAATGTAGACATCCACGGGGATGACTTGATCCACGCCATCCAGGCAATTGTAGCAGCCGCGAAAGACCCCGCCGCAAATCCCGGCTGAACCGACGGCGACCACGTGCCTGGGTTCGGGCATCTGCTCGTAGATGCGCAGCAATCGGTCCCGCGACTGTCGCGTCACCGGTCCGGTGACGATCAGCAGGTCGGCGTGGCGCGGGCTTCCCTTGAGCTTGACTCCCAGACGCTCCAGGTCGTAGCGCGGCGTCAGCGCGGCCAGGATTTCGATGTCGCATCCATTGCACGAGCCGCTGTTAAAGTGAACCGCCCACGGCGAAGTGCGGCGTGCCCAATTCTTCAGGCGCTCCGGGGCGTATAGCACACGATTCTCTTTTACTCTCGGTTTCCCATTCATTCAACTCTCACTCCAATACTGCTCACGTCACCCCAAGATCAACACCACCAGCACCAGGAATAGCCCCGTCAGATAAATGATGGCCGTCAATGACCGGCCTTCACTGCCAAGCACGAGGACGCCCAGATGCAGGATGGCAAAGAACAGGGTGACGATGAAGAACTGGCGATAGCCAGGTGCAGCCGCGTACCTGGGCGGCGCTTCGCCGCTGGCGTAGGTGGCACGCTCGGCGGGTGATTCCTCGACCGGCCCCACCAGCCATCGCCCTATCAAGGCCACGATGCCTACCAGCCCGGCATACAGGAGCAAAGCCACAGGCGGTGTAAGCAACAGGTGACTCATCTTTAATGCCTCCCACACACAACTCAAAGCATTCGATACGAACTTATCTACCGAAAGCAACCAATAGAGCGGCGCCGGCTGGGGCCGTTAGCCATTCCAGCAGGCTGGGCCACATCCCGATCGCCACTACCGCCAGGGCGAGTAAAACCAGCGGCAACACCATCGCGTCGGGAAGTGCCTTCCCCGCCCTGACTCCCTCAGATATCTCTTGCTGGTACATGGCGTTGACCAGCGGCACGTAATAGGCCATGGACAGCACACTCATCAACGCGGCAAAGACGACGAGTCCCTCGATTGCGGCGTTGCCCGTGACAAAGCCGGCGACGAAAATCTGCCACTCAGACATAAAGCCGGCCAGGGGCGGCAGACCGCCCAGCCCCAGCACGGCAATGCTCAGGGTCAGCGCAGCGATAGGGTAACGCCGGGCAGCACCGTGCAGGTCGGCGATGGTCAGCGGGCCGTGATCGCCGGAAGCCATACGCAAAGCGTAGAGCAGCGCGCCGGCCGCGAGAAAGGCCAGCCCTTTCATCAGCCCATGGTTGACCAGGTGGAAGAAGCCGCCCTGGGCCCCGGCCAACTGGCCGGTGTAGATGCCGATACCCAGTCCCAGCAGCATGTAGCCAATATGAGTCAGGCTGGAATAGGCCAGCAAGCGTTTGACCTGTTTCTGGCGCAGGGCCATCAAGTTCCCCACGAGCATGTTGAGCGCCCCAAAGCCCATCAGGAATGGGCCCCAGGACAGGCTCACGCCCGCCAGGGAGGCCAGGGCGCGCAGCATGGCCACCAGCCCGGCCTCGGTCACCACACCAGAGAGTATGGCACTGATCCCGCTCGGAGCCTGGGTGTAGGCGTCGGGAAGCCAGGCGTGCAGCGGCACCAAAGCGGCCTTGACGCCGAACCCGACCAGAAAGAGCGCCCCTGCTGCCAGCAAGCTGGGCGATGCCTCCGCAGTCGTTCGAATCTGTTCCAGGTCCAGGGTGCCGGTTTGCGCCAGCACCAACGCGACGCCCAAAAGCACCAGGACCGATCCGGCGGCGCTCTGCACCAAATACTTGACACTTGCCTCCAGCGAGGCCGGCCGATCACGGTAAAAGGCAACCAGCAGGAAAGAGGAGACGGCCATCGTCTCGAACCAGAGCCACAGGTTGAACAGGTCGCCCGTGCTGACCAGCCCGATTGTGGCGCCGATCATCACCATAAGCATAGCATAGAATTTCTCTTCGCTTGCGTCTCCTGCCATGTATGGGCCGGAGAAGAGTATGACGGCGACTGCCAGTGCGATGACGACCCCGGCCATCAGCAGAGTCAGCCCATCGGCCCTCAAATGGATTAGCCCCACGGCAAATGTGGACGGTCCATACAGAGCTAGCTCATGCACCGCCTGAGCGAAGGGGAAGAACGTAACCACCAGGGCCGTCAGCGCCCCCCAGCGCGCGGCCGTCTGCTCGCTAAAGTAGGTGTCGCGCCCTTTGCCCATGTGGCCCATGAGATAGACCACAGGCGATGCAACCAGGGGGATGGTGATCAACCACATTGATGCAGGTACTTTCACCTCACCCACTCCCTAACAGAATGGCGAGCACAATCGCCAACCCGCCCACAATACCCAACACGTTCAAGTTGAGCTGTCCCGTTTGTGTGACCAAAAGCCCCTCAGCGATGCCCCTTGTGCCGCGGACGATGGCCCGGTCCAGCCAGGCGAAGCCAAAGTCCGCAGCCGCTGCACGCGACAGGAAGCGCAACCTGGCTGCCACCGAAGCCAGCCGGTCTCGCCACCACCAGGCGCCAAGACCGAGGGCCACGACTGCCAGCGCGAGCCACGTGGGCCAGGCGGCCAGGATGGTGAGCATGACTTGGTTAGTGCTTGCGACATCCAGCGCGTGAAAGGGCAGGCTACGCTTTAGCATTTCGCCAAAGGGACCGGCCACCAACCACGTGGTGAGTGTGCCCAGCGCCAGCACGATGAGTGACACGCGCATGGCCCAGGGCGCATCACGCACCACTTGCTCGCCGCGCCGCTCGCCATAGAACACCATCCAGACCATGCGAAAGGTGTACAGTGCTGTCAAGCCGGAACAGATCAGCATAAATGCATACGCCCATTTCGGACCGCCGCCCAGCCCGGCCTCCAGCACCAGTTCCTTGCTCCAGAACCCATTCAAGATCGGCAGCCCGGCCAAGGCCAGGGCGCCAATCAGGAAAACATTGCGCACGAAGGGCATCTTGCGTCCCAGGCCACCCATCTGGCGCATGTCGCGGGTGCCGATGGTGTGGATGATAGCGCCAGCGCCGAGGAAGAGCAAGGCCTTGAACACGGAGTGGCTGAGGAGATGAAACTGGCTGGCGAACACCCCGCCGACGCCAATGGCGTAGACCATGTAGCCAAGTTGGCTGATGGTGGAATAGGCCAGGACGCGCTTGATGTCCGACGTAACCAGGGCCATAAGCGCAGCCAGCAGAGCCGAAAGAACACCCACCACTACTACGGCCTCCTTCCAGCCGGACACGGACGCATAGGCCGGGTAGAAGCGCGCCAGCAGATAGACGCCGGCATTGACCATTGTGGCGGCGTGGATTAACGCGCTGATGGGCGTGGGCGCCTCCATGGCATCGGGTAGCCAGGTATGGAAAGGCACCTGGGCCGACTTGGCCGCAGCCGCAATCAAGAAGCCAAAGGCCATCAGCGTCAGCATCCCCGGCGGAAGGGTTCGTGCCTGGGCCAGGAAGTCGCTGATCTGATAGGTGCCAAAGATCCCGTAAATGGCCAACGCCCCGGCCAAAAGACCGATCCCACCTACTTGGGTCACGATCAGCGCCTTGATGCCCCCTGCCACCGCTTTGGGATCGTCGTTGTGAAAGGATATCAAGGCGTACGAGCAGAAAGCCGTGATCTCCCAGAAAAAGAAGAGTAGCAGCAAGCTGCCCGTCAGAACCAGCCCGATCATGGCGCCGACGAAAAGCAGAAGAAGTGCGTAATAACGCCCTAACTGTGCCTCGCCCTCCATGTAGTTGACGGAGAAGATCACGGCCAGCGCGCCAATCCCCGCGGCGACGATGGCCAGGAACACGCCCAACCCGTCGAGCACGAAGGTGAAATCGCCAAAATATCTCCCCGCCGCTAGACTCAACACGACCTGGGCGCTGACCAGCGGGAGTAGCATCAGCGACACCACAGCAGTGACCAGGGAAAAGACGATGGCCAGGGTATGCTGGGCGAAAGGCCGGTCATCTCCGGCCCACCACACCGCCAGCGCACCCAGCCAGGGAATGAAAATCACCGCTAATACGAACCAACCAGCCATTGGATCATCCCTTCAGATGGGAGAGTTCCTGGACGTCGAGGGTGCCGAGCCGGCGCTGCACCTGAACGGCCAGGGCCAAACCGATGGCGGCCACCACCGTATCCGCCACAATCACGGTCAGTCCCAGGCTTTGGCCCAGATTGATTTGCCCGCTGGCGTGACCGGCGGCAATCAGGGCCAGCAAGGCAGCTTTACCCAGGATCTGCAAGACAATCACAATCTTGATCAGGTTGCGGACGGCCAGCAAACCGTACAGGCCAACCCCCAGCAATCCCAGCACCCCGACCAGGGCAATGTTTAATAGTGAGAAGGTCATAGCCGCATCTCCTCGTGTTCGGCCATTGGCTCTGGCTTTGAGGCAAGCTGTGGCACCTGTGCTGCTTCCTTGCGCTCCGAGACCTCGACCGCTACGGTCTCGGTCAGCAATCCCAGAATCCCCAACACGCCGGTGAAGATCAGAACGACCTGGACCCAGACATCCAGGGTGCGCCCTTCCCACAGCAGGCTGGCGAGAGAGGGCTCGGAAGCCGGGGCTGGGGCTGCAACCAGGGGCAGGATGAACCAGCCCAGGAGGAGCAAGAGTAGCAGGTCCAGTCCCCACGATACGGGTCTTGGGACTAGAGGCCTTTGGCCTGCGCCTTCGTCCCCGGCAATGGCTATGGCAAACACCAACAGTACGGTGACCAGGCCGGCGCCGACGCTGAGCTCGATGACGGCTATGCGCGCTGCATCCATCAGGTAGAAAAACACCGCCAGGAGCGCGCTCAGCGCAGCCAGCCAGAGCGAAGATACCAAGAGCCGGCCTGCCCGGATCGCCAGGATGGCACAAGTCACGGCCCCAAACACGAGGCCTGCATACAGAATTTCCATCACCCCAATCCCCTCATATTTAGTACCACTCTATATGAATTTCTCCGGGTTTCTTGGGACTATGTTCGCGAAACCCTTCCTTGCTGAGCAGCTCCATAGTTTCCTCAATCATGTTGGGATTGCCGCACAGGAAAATATCGGTGTTGGCCGGCGTCGGTTGAAAACCCCAGGCCTTGGCAATAACGCTCTGCATCCACAGATCCTGGACAAATCCTGTGTAGCCGGTCCAGGGCATCGGTTCTTGCTCGGGCGAACTTATTGTCGCAACATAGGTGAAATTGCTGCAGAGGTGCTGCAAGGTTAAGAGTTCAGAGCGGTAGCCCAGGTCCCAGGAATGGTAGGCCCCGTGCAAAACGGCGATACGGCGTGGGCTGCCACACGTCAACTCACTGCTCAGCATGCTCATGTACGGTGCTAACCCCGTCCCTGTGGCTATCAGCACGATGTTCCTGCCTTCGGGAACCTGCTCGAGGGTGAACATACCCGAAACTTTAGGCGAGAGCCAGAGGCGATCACCGATATTCAAGGCAAACAGCCGCGGTGTCAGTGCCCCGGACGTCACCAGGCCGATGTAAAACTCCATGTACTCGTGCTCCAGCGAAGAAGAGGCGATGGAATAAGCGCGCCGGACCAGCTTGTGCGGGTCGCAGGGTGTTGCCTCCGGCTCGGACAATTGGCAGCGCGGCGCCGAGCCGGGTAGACCCAGGACAGCAAACTGGCCAGCTTTGAAATCGGGCAATGGCCAGCCGTCGGCAACGACGCGTAGGATCATCAGCCGAGGGGTCATTTCGTCCTTTAGGGCAACTATCGCGTTCAACGTTGGTTCGGACAAATAGGATTCCTCCTCTACTGCACAATGCACCGAGATCTTATTTTATTAAGGAATATCGACTGAATAACTTGAACGTTTTCTCCTATTTATAAGCCGACATTTGGCTGGAAATGCGGAAGTTATTTAAATCTCGTCCCTAAGTAGCCTTGATTGCTTCTTTCTAAATGAAGGGTCTAAACGAAGGGTGGTCGGCGATCAGGCTCGAACCTGATCGCCGACCATTTTGGTCTAAGCGAACGGGGAACGTCCGGGCTCCAGGTTCAGCTCTCTTTGATGGATGTAGCCTCGCGCTGTCCTCACCTTCCCCGCTCCTTTTTCTATCAGGTTATCTCCGCTTATAAAAGCATCGATGTATCAGGCTTACTGACCATGGATGACGCCAGGCTCGCCAATACCGCTGGCGACTTGGGACGCCTCTTTCGCACGCCTGGTCAACCCCAGCGGCAGAACCTGGTGCCCGAAGGTTGAGTTAAGCATCAGCCCGCTGGCTGTGTACCAGGCCAGAATAGCCGAGATGATGAACACCCAGCCGGCGATGGCCGTCAACACCGGGCTGCCAATGAGTTGGGCGATTGCCATGATGGTAGATCCAGCAGCCAGGAAGCCCAGCACACCAGTCAGCGAGCGGGCCACGGCTGTCGCAGCCCACGTCCCCACCCAGGTGATCGCGGCCAGGGCGATGAACCAGAAGCCAAGCTCGACGAAGGCGCCGGTCGGCGGTGTAAGCGTTCCGGTAGCGAAGAGCAGGTACAGCAAACCATAGCTCATCCAGAACGAACCCCACATACCGTGCATAGCGGTGGCCAGCGCGTCCCGCGCCCTATATGACCACATACCAGCCAGGAATTGAGCGAGGCCACCGAAGAAGGCGGCAAAGGGGAAGAGATATAAGGGAGCCCCCGCAGGCCCAAACCAGCCGGCCAGATTGGCGGCGACGATGAACGTCGCACCGGCGAAGCCATACAGCCCCAAAATCGATGGGGCGGCAATCGGCTGCAAGAAGACCCGCGTCTCAGCCTCAACCATAGGGGTTGGCTCTACTCGCTCAACCCGCTCCTCACTTACCTGCTCACGAATCTTAGCTCCAGCAACCATTGGAGTCACCTCCTTATATAAAGGTTCTTATAGGCGTCAGCCTGGAAGCGCGATGACTCGCGATCCTATGCTGATCGCCGGTTATTTGGTTTTATCGAGCGAGCAACGCCTGATTCCAGGTTGGACTCCCCCTCGTACTCGACAAGTACGTGCATATTAGCGTCGTGAAAGTGCTGTAAGTCATTGAGGTCGAGCGGGGCGTCGTAGGCCAGCGTCAAGAGTAAACCCTGGCCGGAGTCGGTTACGAGACGAAAGCGCTGCTCTTGAACAACCGTGATATAGCCTTGAGCCGTATGTATTTTATTAGTTGCCATCTGGTCCTCCTCTCAGGGGAGAATCCCCGGGAAGATATTCCATGCACAAATTCCTTCTACCCAGGCTATCCAGTACCACAACTGCAGTGCCTCATATTTGGCAGTCTGCCTGCGCCTTAAACTACGCCATACCTACTCTGCCACTAGGCCCGGGCAAGTACAGACACGCACAGGCGAGCCCGGAGAAGGCCGCCAATTTCCTACCATTTATCTGCTGTTAGTAAAGCATCGCTGCAGTACTAGCGGTTGATCACAAACTCTACCATTATTATAGATGAAGACTTATGTGTTTGTCCTTATGCACAACTAAAGACTAGCTTAAGGGAATCTTAAGAAGCTGACCAGGGCGACAAACGCGTATTCAGTGTAGTGTCATTCTTTCGCAGATTTGAGCAAACCTGCGGAAGAATGAGCAGTTACGGTTGTGGAAACAAGACAAGATGAGGCACAGGTTTACACGAGGACGGGGATCGAGTTGAGTGAACGATATAGCTCTTGGTAGCGCTGGAGTGTATTGCTCAAGCTGTGGCGATGCGCTATTTTTAAGCTGGCCGCGCCCATCTTAGCCCAACTTTCCGGGTGGTCGGCCAATTTGGCTATGCGCTGGGCGGCATCTGCGACATCACCGGCCCGAAACAGGTAACCGTTGACAGCGTTTTCTACCAACTCCGGTAAGGCCCGAGCGTTAGCTGCCAACACAGGTCGACCTGTGCCCATAGCCTCCAAAGTTGCAATACTCTGCAACTCTGCTTCACTGGGCATGGCAAAGATGTCTGCGCTGTTGAGTAACGCCGGCAGATCCTTCGACAATACGTATCCGGTGAAAACCACGTGTTGGCCCAAACCCAATTGTCTGGCAAGAGATTGCAGCGCTTTCAAGTTCCTCCCTCGACCCGCGATGGCCAATTGCAGATCATCGCGATTCAGCCGGTGGAAAGCGCGCAGCAATATGTCCAGTCGCTTTTCTCGGTCGATTCGACCCACGTACAGAAAGATGATGCGTCGTGGGTCCAGGCCGTAACGCACCCGTATCTCAGTCCGATTCACGCTGGGGTCAGGACGAAAATAATTTAGATCCACCCCGGAAGAGATCGCCTGGGCCGGTACTTGCAGGCCTTGTTGGCGCAGAATTCTTGCAGCAGTCTCAGTAGCGGTAGTGGCCATATCGACTCGGTTAAAAACGTCCAGCACCATTTTCCATAATACACGCTCGAGGAGAGCCCGGAGAGCCGCACTGCGTGAGAATATCGGCACATAAGGAATGATGTTTTCCGGCAGGAAGTTGTTGGTGCCGATCACCCGCAGGTCACGCTCCAGGGCTGCGTGAAGGACGCCACGACACAGGGGATAATGGTCCTGGATGTGAACAATCTCTGGTTGAAACTCGTCCAGGAGACGGCCGACTTGGACGCCGGGTAAGGGAGTAAGGCACACGTTAGAGTATGGTGGGGGCGCCAGGGGAATCGCGATGATAGCCCGAACATGCAAGTTGTTACGTGAAGTGTGGTAGGCATGGATGTGATCCGAAGGCCTGATCACCATCACTTGATGACCGGCCTGGACCAGGCCTTCCACCAGATGGACGGTAAATGCCCCCTGGCCATTGATGGTTGGATCGTAGGTTTGTCCTGCAATGACGATGCGCATATTTTCCCAACTTATCGCAAATTACTGGGCCTACCCTGCCTCAGGACGGCTCACCACCAAATTCGTGACCATTATCTGTGCACCTCTCAGCAGGTCGGGAATCGTCTTCAGGATTAAATGTTCTCACCCGCCGTAAAAATATGAAACCAAGGAGCAAGGGTAGCCAAAAGGTAAGGCCTCGGTAGGACAGCGCGATTACGACAGCTTTTGCCTTGGCTATCCCGGCCGTAGTGAAGACCAGCGTCATGATGCCTTCTACCACGCCAACTCCCTGGAAGATCGAAATAACAAAGAACACAATGCCCATCCCAAAGGCTGCCACAAGCGTCCCCAACCTCACCGGTTGTTGAAATGCCAGAAAGAGCATGTAGAGGCCGGCTAGGTTGACTACGTGAAGAACCATGCCTAAAACCAGGGTTAGGCCTAGCTGCTTCGGATGGGCAGCAATAGCGACAGCAGCCTCGCCAAACTGGTCCGCGTTTTTATCGGCCCAATCGTCGGCCAGCAGGCCCGGTCGATTAAACCGACCTCCTACCCGGTTAGCAGTTCGTTGCAGCCAGCCGAGCACTCGACGCAATTGATCCAGTCGCCAGCGAGCTAGCAGCAGCGCCCCCGTGACGAGAGCGATAAAAATCAAGAAAAAGACTACACCGATGGTGTCATAAATCTGAAGCTCTTGTTGGAAGGACAAGAAGATCACACCAACGATTACGAACGGTATTAAAGTGCCCAGGTCAGCCAGAAACACCAACACAGTGCCCACAGCCGCCCGCGCTCCTGACTGACCACGCTGAACGGCGTCGTCGATAAACAGCGCCGCTCCACCAGTGCCACCTGTTGGCACAACTGCGTTGACAAACAGCGAGGCAAATAATACCGGCAGCAGTTCGCTTGCCCGGCTTTCAACTTCTACCGCGTCAAATCCGATTTGGTACAACAAAGCGTATAGGACAAAATAGACGACGTGCAGTATGATTGACGCCAACACCCACGGCCACTGGCCCTGCGCGAGTGTCCCAATCAGTTGTTTGGCATCGGTAAAACGACTGGTCACCAACACCACAAAGCCAACGAGCAACAGCAGCAACAGCCAGCGACGGGGGTGCAGGCCAGATTTGGAGTCGCTCACATATCAATTCCTGGTGCCGCCCGGCGAGTCAGGTCAGGGACAGAAACCTGGGTAGGTGACGCCTCACCATCTACGTCGCCATCTACCTGATCGTGGCGCACCTTTTCTTCGCCATGCTCCCTGATCAGTGTGTCTCGGGAGATCCAGAGTTCAAGTCGTTGCAGTCCACGCAGATCCTTGCTTCTCAAGCTGGCTGGATTGTAGGCCCAGATCAGGCCAAAAACGTAAAGGTTCTTCCAAAAATCGATGAAACGTTGCCCTGGCCCAGCTCCGTTGTCCAGGTGCACCACGTCAAAACCTGCGCGCTCTGCCAGGTCCGAGAGGTGCACCAACCCATTTGGGCTCCCGAGGGGGCCCGTTCCACAAAAGGCCTGGATATCCTGGAGAGAAGGGTCGCTCTCAATGTAAGCGGCCAGCTCGCTTAACGTATGGCGTAGCATACGCCCAAAAGTTAGCGCCCAGGCCAGGTCGGGTCCCTGCTTGGGCACCTGGAGCATGTGCTCATTCCACAGATGTAACTCGCCGACAGGCTCCCCAGCCTGGATCTGAGTGCTATCGGATAGTGTCAGGTCCTTGGGGCTTGGGATGATGGACAATCGAAATAGGCATCTTTGATCGTGGCTGAACTCATAGATGTGATAATACCGCCGCAACAGGGCATCCAGCCCTAGCATTACCTTCCTCAAAAGCATCAGATCTCTTCCTTTCGCAGAGCGTTGCACGCGGGCTGGCAATAGCTCCAACCGCCCATCGGGTCGTACGACAAACTCCTCGCCGCGCCAGGTGATGTGCCGGCCTACTTGGCCCACGCACCAGACTATTGCAGTCAGCATGTCCCGCATCGGCAGCATGATGAGCCAAGGTCGTATTGCCTGGTTACCGGTGTAACCTGTGACCAACCAGGCAACCAGCCAGCGTAAGAGCAAAGAGACGGCCAATGATAGCCATGCTACGGGTGCAAAGCCGGCGACCAGAGTTAGGATGATGGCCAGCGGGGTGCTGAAGGTGAGCAGCAGGCCCGGATATTCCCAGGGCCGGCTGACACGACTGCAGCGTGCCCAGCGTACCTCCCGTTTCCACTGCTCGTGGAAAGTAGTGGCGCCCAAAACACTGACTGCGATGTAGTTGGACATGTGCACCCGCAGGCCCAGGTCGGCTATACGCACCCCTAGTTGGTAATCGTCTGCCAGGTAGTCGGCCACGGCGGCGAAACCGCCTAGCCGGACCAGAGTGCTGCGCCGCAAGGCCATAGTGGCACCCATGGCAAACCGCATGCTCAGGAACCTGCGGGCGACGAGCACCGAGGGCAAGAAGGTGACGCCCATATACAAAGCTTCCAGGCGGGCAGTGAGGGTCACAGGGACCTCGCCCCGGTAAGGGCAGGTGACCAACCCAATCTTCTCGTCGGCCAGGGGAGCGACCACCTGTCGCAGGTAGTCAGGCGTCACCCGCATATCGCTATCGCTGACCACTAACACGTCGTGACGGGCCTGGGGAGCCATTGAGTGCAGGAGGCTGGCTTTGCGATTCACCCGGATGGGCGGGGCTACGATCAGCCGGATCCTACGCTCTGGGAAATCCTTCTGGAGGCGTTCCACCACCGGTATGACCGGGTCTGCTGGGTCAGCCACGCCGAAGAGCAACTCGAAGTCTGGGTAATTCTGTTGGCAGAAGCTGACGAAGTTTTGGTAGGCCTGGGCGTCCAGTCCCTTAACCGGCTTGAGAATGGATACCGGTGGCGTGAAGTCCGGATCCGGCTCTGGCCGAGCCCGGAAGAAATCTCGCGTCCACCACCAGGCTATCAGCCAGTAGATCCAACTGGCGACGATGAGCAGAAAGAGGAGAATCTCTAGCATCTTGTTTTCTTCATTCCTCCTTCTTTGAGGGTAGGGTAGGTTGCCAGTCGCATATCTCGTTCCTGGATAACCTGGCGTACTGTCGGGCTGAGCAGGGTGGCCAGGTCGCCGGGATTAGGACCCAGATCCTCACCTCCCGCCACAGTCGCCGGGTGGAAATACAGCTCTGCTGTGGGCACTTGCAGACGGCGCAGCAGTTTCACTACATAGGCCTCTTGCATTTGGCCGCTCTGCATCAGGCCATACACCCGCTGGGTCACGGCCAGGTGGCGGTCCCGCAGGCGGCCCAGACACCAGCGGGAGAGCAGGCCAAAGACTGTCGCCCAGGCAGCTTTCGTCCCTGCCCGCCGCCGGTCATAACCCAGGCTCAACCACAAATCATCCCGGGGCAGGCGAAGGCCTTGCGCCCCATATTGCTCCGCCAGCGGCAGCAACAGGTTGAACACCGTAGGGTGCATATGCATATGCAGGTGACTGTCCACGTGGGCGAGCGGCAGCCCCGTGGCGGCGAAGCGGTCGAATTGCGCCGTCAGTTCCCGACTAAGTTCCTGTTGAGCTGTGCCACTCAGGAAGTAGCGCAAGCCCAATCGTAATGGATCGTTGGGAAAACAGCCTCTGCCATCTACCACATGAGATATATCCCTGGAAGGCAGTATTGCTCGCCCGCCAGCCACTACCACATGCAGCCCCACAGCCAGGGTGGGGGTTTCTCGCGCCAAGGCTACAGCCTCTTCCACAGCCTCCCCGGCTACCATGAGGCTGGCGCTGGTCAGCAGCCCCTCACGATGAGCCCGCATCACGGCTGCATTGACACTGGCCGACCGACCAAAGTCATCCGCGTTCAGAATGATTGCCGTTCCGTTAGCAGGACGCTCACGTCGCGGACTGGAAGGTTCTAGATGTTTGACCGTTCCGGGCGTCATGATGGCCAACTTCGAGCGTGTCTGAAAGGTAGGGTGGGGCAGCCACAGGTAGGCTAGCCCATAGGTCCCCTCTGGGGAAAAGCCCACTCCACGACTTTTCAGGTATCCTTTTAGCTGATGGCTGATCCAGAGCTGATGGCTACCTTTCTTCCAGCCTGGCTTCCAAATAGTCCCTCAGCGCCAGCGCATTGTTGTGCTCCTCATCCCGGGCGCTGTAGAGCAATGTCACATCACTCTTGCGGGCTGCTTCCAGCAAGGGTTGCCATGCTTCGGGCTTCTGATCCAATTCGGCAAAGTAGCGCCGCCTAAACTCCTCCCACCTGGCCGGGTCGTGGCCGAACCAGCGGCGCAATGCGTCGCTGGGCGCCACTTCCTTCAGCCAGTCATCCATCTCTAATACTTCTTTCTTCATGCCCCGGGGCCATAGCCTTTCCACCAGAAAACGTGCTCCGCCGTCACGCCCCGGGTGATCGTAGACACGCTCGATTCGAATCATCTACTTATTACTCTCCGTGTTCGCTGCTACTGACTGTATAAGAGCTCTTCGAGCAGTATCTCCTCCAGGCAGTATGGCAAACTGAGAAGATTGCGGCCGGGAAGAAGCTCTTGCCCGGCCGCCATCTCCTCATCATACCTTTCAATCACTGTAGGGCCGCTCGCGCGACAAATCGCGCGTGCACTAGTTCGGCCTGGGTTTACCATCCAGGCCGCTCGTGGTCTCAAAGACCTGGGGCAACGGCGTGATGCCCTCATCCTCCGGGCTTCCCGGGTTCAGGTAGTGCTCCTCCCATATCGGCTGGGTCAGGGCTTCAAAGGCCTCGTCATACTCTGCCAGGCCGCGATGATAATCAGAATCGAGAAGTGCCGCTGCCGCATTCTCGTCAGCCGGATCCGGCTCATGTTCCGTGAGTATTCGATAAAATTCTGCATGATGGTCACGGTTGGGGCAGGGCATCACCCAGTTCCCACGCTTTTCGGCATAATTCTGCTGCCAGTTTCGAATGCTAGCGAAGAAGGGATCGGCCCATACGTCGTTTAATGTCTTGCCGTTTGCATAGGCGTCATTAATATTAATCGGCGAATAAGGCACAAACACGCATGGATTGACAGAACCGTTCCAGTCGACGTACATGTAGCCGCCCCCGATCCAACGCCCGGCCGCGAGGCACCCGTCGGACGTGGTGCCGTGATTCCAAAAGTCAGCCAGGAAAATGTGACGTTCCCGCATGAGCTGCCAGGAGCGCTGCCACATCCAGGCCCGCTGCCGGGGCGTGGGCATTAGTTTCAGGGTGAACGCCCGGCCGATCGGCATATACTGGAAGATCCAGCCATATATCGCACCCTGCTGGCCGAAGCAGAAGTCCACGAACTCGTCGGACAGTATCTCCTCGCAGTTCTCGCGGGTGGCGGTAATAGAGATGCCGAAAGGCACGCCGGCCTCGCGTAGCCTGTTCTGGGCAGCCACGACTTTGTCAAATACCCCATCCCCGCGGCGAGCGTCAGTGCGTTCGCGCAATCCCTCGACCGATATAGCCGGCGTCAGGTTGCCCATGCGGGCCACGCGGTCAACCACTTCATCCGTGATAAGGGTGCCATTGGTGTACATCAGAAAGTAGCAATCTTTGTGTTTTTCCGCCATGTCCAGGACACCCTTGCCATTCGAACGGTAGATCATGGGCTCGCCGCCGCTAAAGACGAAGAATCGCCCCCCCCACAGCGTTTTGGCTTCCGTGATCAGGCGATCGAAGGTGTCCCAGTCCAACTTCTGAGATGCTGCCCCAGAATCGGCGTAGCAACCCGTGCAGCGCAGGTTGCACGACTTGCAGGGACTTATGGTCAGCATAGCCGGTGGGTACGCACCATACTGCTCACGAAAGCGAGCGACGGCATTCCGGTCCCCCTCTTGCAGCAGTATCCCCTGGATCAGGATCCGGGTGGCACTGCGCAGCGCCGCCGGGGCCAGGTATCGTCCGGCTATGGCGCGCTCGATGGTGCGGATGAAGGCCAACCCTAAAACGACGCGATCCTCATATACGTGGGGCAGATATTGGTTCTGAGAACGCACGTTCTGCAGCCTGTTCATCATGAAGTCTTCGGCTGCTCCGACGGCTGCGCGGCGTATTGGTCTTACGCGCGCCAGTGTTGGCCCCGCACTGGCGAGGACCTCCATTGCGGCAGTCAAGGCCGCTTTGTGCAAAGTCTTAGAGACGATCGGCATTTTAAACCTCCTTGGTTTTGGTGGAGAGTCTGCCTGCTATGAAAGCAGCACACGCACCCCTTGTACGGAAACCGAAAACACCCCTACACTTTACAATTAGGCTATCTACGACTGGAGAATGAGGAGGGAGAAGAAGGAACGGCTTTTGAAGGCAAGATAGGGCAGCATAGCTGGAACATGAAATGGCCGGCTCGTGACTATAGTATAGCCCAATTGTCCTATTTTGTAAACAGGTTTCTTCGCTTTTCTGAAGCATAACCGAGCTTCTCTCCTAATCTTTCAGACCAATGTTCAAACTTTTGAATAGTATTGTTCCTAGATCAGACCGACGACCGTCGTCTGAATCACCTCGATGAGTGGCGTCGGATAAACTCCCAGCCCGAATACCAACACCACAAGCACGGTCAGTATCAGGCTCGCAGCCAATGGCAAGGAAGGTGCAGCAAGAAGTCCCTGCCCCTCTTGCGACGGATGTGTGAAGATGACGACCACGATGCGCAGATAATAATATAAGCCGATGGCGCTGCCCACGACCAAGATGAATACCAGCAACCACAAAGCTGAGCCTACACCAGCCCTCAAGATGTAAAACTTGCCGATGAAGCCGGCCGTCATCGGGATACTCGCCAGGGAAAGCAACACGCTGGTGAAAATCCCAGCCAGCCATGGATGACGGAAGGACAAACCTCGGTAATCGTCCATGGTATCGGCATCTCTATCTGGGCCGGACAGTACACTCACAATGCCAAAAGCGCCCAGGGTGGTCACAAAGTAAGCTACCAGGTAATAAGTCACCGCCGTTACGGCATAAGTGCCGCTGGACAGAAAGGCTACCAGCAGATAACCGAAGTGCGCGATTGAGGAATACGCCAGGATGCGTTTGACGTTATTTTGCAGCAATGCCAGCAGGTTGCCGATTAATATCGTAGCAATGGCAATGACCGTGAACAGCACAAACAGAGAACTGAAGGCTTGGACGTCCACCTGGGTGAAGTAGCGCAATAAGAGCGCAAACATACCGCCCTTGGAAACGGTCGCAATGAATCCGGTCACCGGTGCGGGAGCACCCTGGTATACATCGGGCGTCCACATGTGGAAGGGTACCACCGCCAACTTAAACCCAATGCCAATAATCAGCATCCCGAACCCTGCCAACAACAGCGCATTCTGAAGATTCCCTGGCGTGGTGCGTAACGCTGCCATACGGGCGAATTCCATGGTTCCTGTTTGGGCGTAGACCAGAGCCATGCCGAACAGCAGAAATGCAGCCGAGCTCGCCGCCAGAACCAGATATTTGATGCCGGCCTCTATGGCGTGCTCGCTAAGGCGAAGATAGGCGATCAGACCGTAAAGGGAGATGCTCAGGATTTCCAGGCCCAGGAAAAAGGAGGCGAAGTGGTTGCTGGCCGCCAGCACGGACGAGCCCAAGGTCGCCAAAAGCAGAAGGATGTAAAACTCCTCGTGATTGCCCGCATGGCTTTCCAAATAGCCGTAAGATAGCACGGCAACGACGAACGTGGCGGCAAGGAGCAACCCGATGTAAAACAATGCGTAACCGTCAAGGATTAGGAGCGGTGTGACCTGAGGCGTTGCCGTCGAAGCCGATATCCAAAGCGAAATAAAGGACAAAACGAGCCCAAGCAGCGTCAATACCGTGGTCAGCACGTGGTTACGATAAAAGGCGATCACCAACATAACCACGATAGCAGTCGCGGACAACACGATAAGAGGCGATAAAGTAACTAGATCAATAAGAGTCATGGCTTGCCTCCCTCGTGAAGATTAGGGATTGGAGACTGGAGATGCGCATCGGCCTCAATCTGTAGTGGCAGAGCTCCAAACTCTCCTGGTGCTTGCTGCACCGGGGGGGCCAGCAGCTCCAGGTCCTCCAATGCACGTCGGGCGGTGCCCAGCTCCCCTTGTGGGAAAAGACCTAGGTAAAGGATGATTGCAACTACTAGCCCCATAATAGCCCCTTCTCGGGCCGTCATACCGTACAGGTTCCAGCCCTCTTTGTCAGGCTCTTTGACGGAACCATGGAAGACGCGTTGCATCATCCACAGGGAGTATACGGTAGAGACAATGAAGCCCAGTGTAGCCAGGACGGCCAGCGGTATGTTTACTCGATAGACGCCTAGCAGCACCAAAAACTCGCCCACGAAGTTACCCAGCCCGGGCAGCCCCAGGGAGGCCATCGCCAAAAACATGCCCACCCCGCCCATGCGCGACATACTTGACCACAGGCCGCCCATGCGATTTATATCGCGCGTATGAACCCGCTCGTAGAGATCTCCTACCAGGATGAATAGTCCGCCCGTGCTGATGCCGTGCACGATCATAATCAGCAATGCCCCTTGTAGTGCCAAAAAGTGCCAGGTGAAGATGCCCAGGATAACAAAGCCCATGTGGCTGATACTGGTGTAAGCCACCAGTCGCTTGAGGTCGGTTTGGCCAAAAGCCACAATAGCGCCGTAGATAATGCCCACTACACCCAGCGCCATAGCCACAGGCGCAAAGTCAAAAGCTGCCTGTGGAAACAAAGGGATCACAAAGCGTAGCATGCCGTACGCCCCAATCTTCAACACGAGGCCGGCCAGGTCGACGCTGCCTGCGGTGGGGGCTTCGGTATGGGCATCGGGTAGCCAGGTATGCAGCGGCACAACCGGGAGCTTCACCGCGAAGGCAACGAAGAACCCCAACATCAGCCACCTGGCGACTGGTTCTGCCATCGTCGTGCCCAGTAACTCCTGGTAGTTGAAGGTATAAACGCCGGTATTGTTGCCGTGAACAAAATACAGCCCTAAAATCGCCAAGAGCATCAGCAGCCCACTGGCTTGAGTGAAGATGAAGAACTTGATGGCGGCGTAGGTACGTTTCTCTTCATATCCCCAGATCGCGATCAGGAGGTACAGGGGTACCAACAGTATTTCCCAGAAGAAATAGAACAGGAACAGGTCCAAAGCCAGGAAGATGCCGGCGATGGCGGCCAGGATCCATAGCAGGTTGAAATGGAAGAAGCCAATTCGCTCCCTGATTACGTTCCAGGAAGCCGCCACGGCAAAAATCGCCAGCAAGTTGGAGAGCACAATCAGTAGCAGGCTGATGCCATCCATACCGAGATAGAAGCTGATGCCCAATTGGGGAATCCACGGCTGCTGGTACAAAATAAGCCAGGGTGGACCACTGGGCAACTCAACCTGGGTGTAGTGCTGCACCCATAGCGCCACCAGCAATCCCATGTGGCCGATAAGGATGGTCATTGAAATCCAGCGTGGCCATAGTGGCCCCAAACGCTGTGACGCCCACGCTACAAGGCCACCGACGAAGAAAATGATGATGATCCAGGGCATTATTACAGGTGATATCATAGGAACACCGCCAATGCTATTGTAATGATTGCTCCAATCGCAATACCCATTGCGTACCTGCGTACCTGTCCCGTCTGAGTCAGGCTCAGGGTACGGTGGAAGACCTGGGTCAGCCAGGCTATCCCGGTATACAGAAGATCGAAGACATCATCTCTGTTGACCTGGGCCAACCAGGAATACGGCCGGACGAACAGGGTACCGTACAACCAGTCGAAGCCCCAATCGACGAACCAAAAGTGATGCAGTGCAGCACCCACGGGCGAGCTCACCATGCTCTCGGTAAGGCTGCGACGGCGCATGATGAAGAGGTATATCACGTAGATGCCGAATAGAGAGACCAGTCCGGAGATGATCTCGAAGATGCCTTCCAGACTAGCTTTGGCAGGTACAATGGTAGTGGCCGGTAGCGCATTGTGCAGGAAATCGGAGAAGAGTGGCATGTTACCCAGCATGCTCGGCAGCTCTAGAAAGCCAGCACCCACCGAGAGTATGGCCAGCACGATCATCGGGATCTGCATGGGTAGGCCCGGCCTGCGAGCCGCCTGTGCTTTAGCCCGGCCAAAGAAGGTCACGAACACCATGCGGAAGGTATACATGGAGGTCAGGAACGCACCAACTAATGCCGCAGCCCAGAGCCAGACGTTGCCGTTCGTCGATGAATAAGCCTCCCATATAATCAGGTCTTTACTGTAGAAGCCGGCCGTGATTAGCGGCACTGCGGACAAAGCTCCAGAACCAATCAGAAAGGTCCAGAACGTCACCGGGAGTTGCTTGCGCAGCCCACCCATCTTGAACATGTCATGTTCGTGGTGCATGGCCAGGATGACCGAACCTGCCCCCAAAAAGAGGAGTGCCTTGAAGAAGGCATGGATCATGAAGTGGAAGATGCCTGCTGCCCAGGCGCCGACGCCCAGAGCCAGGAACATATAGCCTATCTGGCTGATCGTAGAGTAGGCGAGCACGCGCTTGATATCCCGCTGGGTCAGGCCGCTGAAGCCAGCGAGCAGCAGCGTCAGCGCGCCGACAATGGCCACTGCCAGTTGTACAGGCGGCGCCAGCGTGAACAGCACATTGGTGCGGGCGACGAGGTAAACGCCAGCGGTCACCATGGTTGCGGCGTGGATGAGCGCACTCACGGGTGTGGGGCCGGCCATGGCATCGGGCAACCAGGTCTGCAAGGGGAGTTGCGCCGACTTGCCCACCGCCCCACCCAAAATCAGCGCGGCTGCGGCAATCGCCACGCCTGAGCCGACGGCCCACTCATCCGTGGCCCGCTGCATCAATTGTTGGATCTGCAATGTGCCCAGAGTATTAAAGATCAGAAACAGGCCGATAGCCAACGCGACATCGCCAACCCGTGTTACAACGAATGCCTTGCGAGCTGCCTGGCCATTGGCGGGATCGGTGTACCAGAAGCCGATGAGCAGATAGCTGCACATGCCTACGCCTTCCCAACCCAAATAGAGTAACAGCAGGTTATCCGCCAACACCAACGTCAGCATCGAGCCGACGAACAGGTTCATGTAGGCAAAGAAGCGGCTGTATCCCTCTTCGTCGATCATAAATTCCGTCGAATACAGGTGAATCACGAAACCGACGAAGGTGACCACCAGCATCATGATCAGTGCCAGGGCGTCCAGGTAAAAGGTGATGCCTACGTTGAAGCCGCCAACGTCCATCCAGGTCCAAAGCGTTTGTGAGTAGGCGTGACCTGACGGTGGCGCAGTGATGAAGCTGATACTTACCAAGGCCGCTGCGATGGCCGACAACCCCACCGAACCGGCGCCGATGATTGCCACGCCTGTTCGCGAAAGTCGGGGGCCGATTAGCGCCAGTATCAGAAAACCGGCGAAGGGCAGAATGGGAACGAGCCACAATAGACCAAGCATATCAACCTCGCATCTCGCTAGCCGCGTCGGTATCCAGGATCTTCAAGCGATGGTAAAGTCGTAGAACCAGTGCCAGGCCGACCGACACTTCTGCCGCCGCCATACTCAGGATAAAGATGAACATGACCTGGCCATCAGGTTGGCCCCAGCGAGAGCCTGCGGCCACAAAGGCCAGCCCGGCCGCGTTCAACATGATTTCGATGGACAGCAGGACAAAAAGGATGTTACGGCGCACGAGGACTCCACTCATGCCCAGTGCGAAGAGAATTCCAGCCAGGATTAGTCCATGCTCCATCGGCACCGTGGTCATCACAATTCCCCTCCTCTCTGTCCCTGTGTTTGATCGCGCCGGCCAAGGTGATAGGCCCCGACCAGGCCAGCCAGCAGTAGCAGGGAGGCCAGTTCGACACCCAGCAGGTACGGGCCAAAGAGTGCCATTCCTACCTGCTTCGGCTCTATGACAGTGGTACCCGCAACCTGGCTGCTGCTGCTTACGAATGTATAGATCAACTCGGCGATCAGAATGCCAGCCAGGATGGCTGGTCCTATCCCCATATTCGGGCTAAACCATTGTCTTTCCTGTTCGGTGACCCGGGGGCCCAGGTTGAGCAGCATGATCGCGAACACAAAGAGGACCATAATAGCGCCGGCGTAAATCAGTACCTCCAGGGCGGCAATGAATGGTGCGCCCAGCGTGTAGAAGATCAAGGCCACTGCCAGGAGTGACACGATCAAATAGAGCAGCGCGTGAATCGCATTCAATCGCGTAATCACCATCGCTGTAGAAACAACCGCAACGACTGCTGCTATGTAAAATATGATGTCCATAGGCTGTCCCTCCAGCTCACAAATGCTTTGATTATGGCATCAGACTGTGTATGTCCACTGGCGGCGCTTCATTTTCGGCCTCGCCTTTGCCTTTCCCGCCAATTGCCAGACCTGCCACCCGGTAAAAGTTGTATCCTGGATATTTGCCAGGACCATCGATCAACAAATCCTCTTTCTCATACACCATGTTCTGCCGGACATATTCACCCAGCTCAAAGTCGGGGGTGAGCTGAATCGCATAGGTGGGGCATGCTTCCTCACAGTAGCCACAAAAGATACAGCGTGAGAAGTTGATGCGAAAAAATTCGGGATAGCGCCTTCCGTGTTCATCCTCGGTCGCCTGTAACGAGATACAGTCGACAGGACATGCCACTGCACACAGATAACAGGCCACACAGCGTTCTTCGCCATTTGGATCGCGCGAAAGGATAATGCGCCCCCTGTACCTTGGCGGCAAGTAAATCTCCTCGTCAGGGTACTGGACTGTCACTCGTCGCTGGAATGTGTGCAACAGAACAGTCCACATACTTCTGAGTGAACTTAACATAATATCTCCTTATTAACCAATTGCCAGTAAAATGCCGCCGGTGACGAGCAAATTCAGTAGCGCCAACGGCAGCAATACCTTCCAACCCACAGACATCAGTTGATCATAGCGCGGCCGGGGAAGCGACGCTCGAAACAGGATGAACCCAGCAATAAATACAAACAACTTGATAAAGAACCAGATGATTGGCGGCAGGACGGGTCCCAACCATCCGCCGAAGAACAACGTCACAATCAGAGCCGACATCAGCGTGATGCCGAGATATTCTCCGACGAAGAACATACCGAACTTTATCCCGGAATATTCAGAGTGATAACCAGCTATTAATTCACTCTCGGCCTCCGGCAGGTCAAAAGGTAACCGGTGCGTCTCTGCGAGGCCGGCGATCACAAACATCAAGAAGCCGAAAAACTGGGGAAGGACGAACCACAATCCCCTTTGTGCTTCTACGATATCATGCAGATTGAATGAGCCAGCCATCAAGACCACGCCCATCAACGACAGCCCCATAAACACTTCGTAGCTCAACATCTGGCCCGCAGCCCGCAGCCCACCCAGCAAGGAATATTTGTTGTTGGAGGACCAACCGGCCAGCACCACACTGTAGACTCCCATCGATGACATTGCAAAGAAGAAGAGTAAGCCGATGTTGAGATTTACCACGCTAATGTTCGGGGCGACAGGTATGACGGCGAAGGACATCAGCACAGTCACGATGATCACTGCCGGGGCGATGACAAACACCGGCTTGTCAGCAAACGGAGGAATCCAGTCCTCCTTGGCAAAGATCTTGATCATATCAGCCATGACCTGCATCAATCCGAACGGGCCGACGCGATTGGGTCCATATCGGTCCTGCCACAGCCCCAATAGGCGGCGTTCCAGCCAGATGAGGCCGGCGGCAACTGACAATGAAACGATTAGCACGCCAAAAAGATCGAGAAGATGTCGGATGGTTTCGCTCATGGTATTCCTTCGATACTTATAGCATATAGCTGATATCAGAAGAACTCGTCGGATAGGCATACACCATACGCTTGAGATCGGACGCGGCAAGTCCAAATCGGATGGCTACAGCGAAGAGGTTGATGACTTCTTCGGCATAAGGCATCAGCAAATGGGCGCCAAGAATACGCTCACTCTCCTCTTCGACCAGCACCTTGAACCCTGTATGTTTCATCCGTGTCCGGCTAGAAGTGTACCAGTTTGAAATGTCTCCCCGGTTGACTCTGAATTTAAGGCTCTGTTCTCGTGCCGCTTTCTCCTGCAACCCCACGCCAGCCAACGCTGGAACGGTGAACACAACCGTCGGTACGCCCCTAAAGTCCGGTTTGTATTGATTGCCTTCCAGCAGGTTGCTGGCCACAATGTCGCCTTCCATTCTCGCCACCGGCGTCAGAGGCAAACCCGCGGCCGCAGCATCGCCGGCTGCATAGACGGCAGAGTTCGACACACTCTGCAGATACTCATTCACCACGACGCCTCTCTTTTCGCGTTTAACCCCTGCCTTTTCCAGGTCTAAGTCGTCTATCTCCGGCACGCGGCCTGCACCGTGTACCACCATGTCTGCCTCAAAGCTTTGCTCGCCCTTCTCTGTGGAGGCACGCACAATGAATCGCCCAGATTCCTTTTCGATACTCGTGGCAGGGCTATTAAGTCGAACGTCCACACCAATCTCTCGCGTCGCCTGCATCAGTTGATGCACCAAGTCAGGATCGAAGCCCACCAGCGGGCGAGCCGTGTTGTGAAGAATCCGTACTCGAGCGCCAGCACGGGCCGCGACGTGAGCAAATTCGAAGGAGATGTATCCACCTCCGACGAAAAGGATCTGTCGCGGAATCTGCCCCAGCTCCAGAAACTGGGTGCTGCTGGCCAGATGTTCTTCACCTGGTATATTCAATGTGGCGCGCTTCGCCCCGGCAGCGATGACCACGTATCGGCTGCTCAGCCTTTCCTCATTTACCTCGAGCGTGGTTTGATCAATGAAGTGAGTACGGCCATGGAAGGTGGCGATTCCGGCCTCCGCAAACCCCTTTTCACGCTCCTCTGGAACGGGCTCGGTAAACGTTCGCTTAAAGCGCATCAAGGCTGGCCAATCTATGTGAATATCTCCTGAGGCTATGCCATGCCCTAACATTCGTCGATTCCAATCCATAAGTTGTGTTGCACCCACCAGGACTTTCTTGGGGTCACATCCTCGTAACGCACAGGTGCCGCCAAAAGGCCTTGAATCGATCACGGCAACTTCCCACCCGGATGAGCGGCACTTGTGGGCGACCGTAGAACCGGCTGCGCCGCTTCCGATGACGATAAGGTCAAATTTATTGGGCATGCATTTAGCTCTCTCTAATCTAGACTAAGCTGAGATCCTGACGTATTCTGCAGGTCCAATCATCCCCGGCAATCCAGGCAGACCAACCGGTACCCCTGCAATTCCTGCCGGCAATGTGGGCATGAACTTGACAGGCAGGCGGTACACTGTGCCATCTATGCCTAGCTCTACTACTTCTCCCTCCTTCATCGGGGGGGCGGCAGCATAGTCAGGATTCAGCACTAAGTAAGGTTGGGGTGCCCGTTCGGCAATCCCAGGCGTCAGAATGCTTAACTCTTCTGAGCCGAAGATGTGATGGATGGGGATGATGAGCCACTCACCTTCCCGAGGTTCAAAGGCTGGCGGTATCTGGTCGAAGTAAGCGATTTTCGCGGCCTGTGCCGGTTCGATCAGTCGCCGGCCAGGATCGCCGCCGCGGAGTGGCCCGGCCACCTCCTCCTGGAACTTGTTGACCGACTGAATCGAGTTCCAACCCGGCACCCAAAAACGGGGGATGAGGGCGGCTGGCGGCTCGCCTTCATAGCCCTCCATCGAGAAAGACAAGGGCGAATCGGGATCTTCGGGTGGTTTGGGTTCGCTGACATCAATGTTGGCCCGCATGGCGGTCCGCCCGCTGTAGCGGGGCGACTGGCGCGGGATCTTCTGGCCTGCCACTCGAAATCCGGCCGGCGGTGCGAGTTCTGGGATCGCCTCAAAAACGGGCAGTGCTTCCGCCAGCGTAACCGTTATATCGTCCAGAGTTCGCCAGGCGCTGGCCTCGGAGCGGCCGCTGGCGACCATGATATCCCGCAGCCAACGCCAGCTCTCCTGGATATCACCCTCCGGCACAAACACCTGATAGAAGCGCTGGGCTCGCCCCTCGTTGTTGACCAATGTGCCATCTCCCTCCGCAAACGTTGCTCCTGGGAGCACCAGGTTGGCTTTGGATGTGGTTGCGTTGTCCAGGTGGTCAATGGCGATGACGTGTTGGGCTGCATTCAGGGCTGTGTCCACCGATTCAGCGCCAGCTCGCCGGTAGAGATCATTCTCCAAAATGATGACGGTATCCGCCCTACTACTTTTCAGTGCCTCGAAGGCTGCTTGGAGGTTACCACCATCCATCAGCCCCAACCCCAGGCTGTTGCTCTCGGGCACGGTGAGACATAGTTCTGCAGCACGATTGTTATCACATAAGGCCCATGCCACGTTGGCGGCCGCTTGCATCACGGCCTCATTCCCCAAACTGGTGCCCGAGACAACTAACGGTCGCTCTGCTTCCTTCAGAGCGTGGGCAATGTCTTCAGCCAGCGCACGCACTTCGTCTGGTAGATCCGTCACGGCCGGCGTTTTGGGATCCAGGGCATGCGCCACGACAAAACCCAGGCGCGCCAGATCGTCGGGCGCTGCACGATAGGTTTCCGTGGCCACATCGTCTAGCCTGGTGTTGCTGGGGGTGCTGATGAAGAGCGGCCCCTTTTCTTGCTGGACGGCCCCCCGCACAGCAGCATCGTCCCATTCATGGATGTGTTGTTTCGCGGCGATTGCCATTGGTTGCCGGCGCACGGATTGGCGCAAAGCCAGTGCCAGCATCGGTGCGGTGTTGGTCACATCCTCCCCTAACACTAACACTGCATCTGCCAGCTCTACGTCATGGAGCGACGGCGAGCGAGCCGGCCCTTCTTGCAGGATCCTGAGTGCCAGGGACACCAGGCGTGAATCGTCCTCGGACATCCCCAGGTAGAACCGCTCGGGGCCAACTAGGGCACGCAGCGCGAAATTGGCTTCCAGTGAGGCTCGAGGTGAGCCGATGCCAATCACCCGCTCCCCACTGGTCAGGAGGGATGCGACGTGCTGAAGCGCCACCTCCCGGGGGATAGGTTCGCCAGTGTCGCCGCTCTCGCTGCGCAGCAAGGGCTGGCGAACGCGCTGCTCCCTGTTCACGAATTCGTAGCCATAGCGCCCTCGGTCGCACAGGAAGTAGCCGTTGACCTCGTGGTTGTAGCGGTTGCGTATCCGTCGCAGCATACCATAGCGCTCGCCGGGTATCGTGTTGCAACCCACGCTACAGTGCACACAGATGGAGGGGGCTGTTTGCAAATCCCATTTCCGGGTGTAGTGTTGCTTCAGGGTTTTGTCGGTGAAGACGCCGGTGGGACACACCTCCACTAAATTCCCGCTGAATTCGTTTTCGAGAACGCCATCCTCGTGCCGCCCGAAATAAACATAGTCGTGGGCGGCAAAGACACCGAAATCGCGTCCGCCTGCGTAATCATTATAGAATCGAACGCAACGGTAGCAGGCGATACAGCGGTTCATCTCGTGATTGATGAAGGGACCCAGGTATTGATTACGGTGCGTCCGCTTCTTGAAACGGAACTCACGATAGTCGTGTCCCGTCATGACCGTCATATCTTGAAGATGGCACTCACCGCCTTCATCGCAGACCGGGCAATCGTGGGGGTGGTTCACCATAAGCCACTCGATCACGCTGGCACGAAACTCCCTGGCTTCCAGGTCTTGGATGGAGACGCGCAGCCCATCTGCGACCGGGATCATACAAGCCATGACAATTCTGCCTTGGGTGTCATTCTCGTCTCTGAACTGCTTCACTGCGCACTGCCGGCAGGCACCCACCGAGCCCATGGCCGGATGCCAGCAGAAATAGGGCAGGTTGAGCCCTAAGGAAAGGCAGGCATGGAGCAAATTCTGTCCATCTTCGACTTCGTACGGCTTATCGTCGATATAAATCTTCGCCATGAGCTATCTCCACGGGCATCCTTTCTCGCGAATGTGTCGTTCAAAGTCTTCTCTGAAGTACTTCAGACCGCTCTGCAGTGGCTCCATAGCGCCGGGGGCCAGGGGGCAAAAGGTACGTCCCGGTCCTAATAGCTTCGTGTGCAATGCCAATCTCTCCACAT
>JAHELX010000018.1:15615-27342 GCA_024643945.1 Anaerolineales bacterium | reverse complement strand
AGTGGACAAGTACTTTGCCTTGACTAATGCGGTCCTTCGCGCAGGAAGAAGCGGAGTTCATCGCCATCAACGAACCCGTCACCATTAGCATCCAGGCCTGTATTCTGGAAGACACGATGCTCAATGTCACTGATGACACCATCGGAGTCGTAGTCCACGCCACCGCGTTGGGTGACGTAGAGTTCACGTTCGCTGAGCCTGCCGTCGCCGTCCAGGTCCGGTGGCAGATGGACCGCCGCATTAGGTGGAGCCGGATAAATGAAAATGAGCGGAAAAGCCAGCACCAAACCGCTCAGGACTAACCACTCCAACTGGTGCATCAAGCCAACCAGCCTTGGCGCGGGATGTTCTTTCCTAGAATCGATGTGAGCCGCTTTTAGCACGGGAATGATAAGAGCTAGCAGAAGTACGTTTCGCACCGTCAACGTGACAACTGCCCACGGCGCCATTGAGGCCAGGTCTCCGAAATTCATCGGATAAAGCACGGTTGTCAGCGCGGCGGCCAGCACAAACATGATCGCAGCCATCGCGGAACCAGTGAGTGGGATAAGTGGCAAGAGCCAGATCAAATACTGGGGGGACAGCACTTTGTTGCAGACCACGAAAATCAGAATAGCGCCGGTGGCATAGTTGACCAGCATCTGCCGGTGTCGTCGGCAACGATTCCAACGCTTGCAGTACAAAGCGTACAACGCCAGGAGACCAAGGACAGTAACTGGCAGTGAGTAAGGTATCAATCTGTCAACCAGGGGTGAAGAGGCGTTGACGGACATGAACTCATACGAGGTTTCCAATGGTGCCGAGGTCACAATATGAGCCAGCAGACCGACGTTGGCATACATACTCTCGATTTCTGCGGGTCTCTGTTGATGAAAAGTCACGAAGTCCGTCAAAGCCTGAGGGGAGAAGGTTATGACAGCAATGAGGATGGTCAGACCCATCAGCGACACTAGAGCAACGCCAAAAGCTATCCGCCGAAGCTGGCAACGCATAGCAAGATCAATGACGACCAGGGGGGCTATGACCAAAGTATAGACCTTGGTGATGATGCTCAAAATCAGCGCCCCCCAGGCCAATTTATGCCGATGGTCCATATAGGCAGTCAAGGCCATGAGCATAAGGACGGCCGGCACTAAATCAAAGCGTTGGGTGATCAACGGGCCAATCGCAACCAATCCTAATGTGTACATGCCCAGAGTAAGGACAGGAGATCGGCCGAGTTGGAGGCTGGCCCAGGTTATAAAGCCGAGGCCAAGAAGATCCCAGAGTAGAATCTGCCAGGTGTACAACCGTTCCCATACAAATGGTGATGCACTCAGCAGGCGTGGAAGCGTGAAAGGGACCAGAGCAAGAGGCGGGTATTCAAGGAAGAAGTCACGATAAGGCATCTCTCCGCGGACGATACGAGATGCGTAGCGGAAATAGTGTTGATCGCCGCCTAGAATCTGGTCTGCATAAAGGTGACTGGGGAAAATGAAGGCAAAGATGAGCATGTGCAACATGCCAACAAGAATAAGCATCGAGAAATATTTCATCTGGCACACCAAAATCTCAAGTCGCGATAATCTTTCGGTCTGGCAAGCACTTTGCGGCGCAATAGGGATGTGGTAGAATGAGGGGAAGTAGAAATGGAATAGGATTTGGAGGCAAAAACTCGCTGCCGGTATGTGCCTAATCGTTCAATTGTGGTTGGAGGCCGCACGATGATCTCGGCCGTGATACTTGCCGCCGGTCTATCTACCCGGATGGGGCGGCTAAAGCTGCTTTTGCCCTACGGAGGGCATACTGTCGTCGAGCAAATAGCATCGGTATTGCTGGCGTCGCCGGTGGATGAGGTACTGGCAGTCACCGGTTACAAGCGGGCGGCGGTAGAGGCAACGCTGACAAAATGGCCAGTGCAGACGGTATTCAATCCCCATTATGCCGATGGGGAGATGCTGTCTAGCGTCCAGGCCGGGCTGCGGGCTGTATCGGCCGATAGCCAGGCAGCGCTGCTGGTAGTAGGGGATATGCCAGCCATCGAAGGGGACGTGGTCGCGCAGCTCGTCCAGGCCTACCGCACAGCGGGCGATGATTTCGTCTACATCCCCAGCTACCAGATGCGGGCCGGCCACCCGGTCTTGGTGCCACGCCTTTATTGGCCGGCGATCCTGGCACTGCCAGCCGGTGACAGCCTGCGCTCGGTGTTGCGGGCCGAAAACACGCGCGTGCAGTGGGTAGTGGCAGACACACCGTCGGTGTTGCGAGATATGGATACACCGGCGGATTACGAGCGGGAATTGGGACTCAGGACTCAGGACTCAGGGATCAGGACTCAGGAACCTGATTCCTGAGTCCTGGAGGTTGCAGTAGGTGTTTGCTCAATGCGCATTCCAGGACCTCTGAGGGCGGCCCGTTTCCTGCGGCGTGATAATCGCTTCCGCGTCGTGGTTGACGTGGACGGGCAGGCAGTGATGGCTCATCTGCCTAATTCCGGCCGCCTGAGCGAATTACTCACCCCAGACCGTGAACTCCGCCTGGCCTCAATGCCTCATCCCCATCGCAAGACTCCTTACGATCTCAAGTTGGTTCGCTACGCTGGTGTTTGGGTCAGCGTAGACGCCCGCTTACCCAACCCTCTTTTTGCCGAAGCCTTCCGCGCTGATTCTCTACCCGGCTTTGAAGGCTACAACCGGCTGCAAGCAGAAGTGACCCTGGGCGACAGCCGAATTGACTTTCTTTTGACTGGTCTCGCCGAACGCTGTTGGGTCGAGACTAAGTCGGTAACGTTAGTAGAGGAAGGTATCGCCCGCTTTCCAGATGCACCCACTCTGCGGGGGCGGCGCCACCTGGCAACGTTGATTCACGCCGTCGAGCAGGGGGAGCAGGCCGCTGTCGTCTTCGTCGTCCAGCGTTCCGACGCCTACGCCTTTAGACCGCACGCCGAGGCTGATCCCCTCTTCGCTGAGGCGCTGCGCCAGGCGTCGGCGGCCGGGGTGGCAATATTGGCCATTCGCTGCCACGTCTCGGAAGAGGATATCGCCCTCGATACGCGCATCCCCGTGCAGTGGTAACAACTATCAAGTTTGTTCAAATTCGTCGGCAACCATTGCCAGCGCACCTAACAGCCCTACATCGTCACTGAGAGCAGCCGGCACGATAGGGCAGTTTTCCCAATAAAAGTGACCTATCCGGGCCTGCACTGTCTGGCGTATTGGCTCAAAGAGCAGGTTTCCCACCTGGCTTACTCCGCCCCCGATGACAATGATGCCCGGGTTAAAGAGATTCATCAAGTTGACGATGCCCACGCCGATATAAAATCCGGCTTGCTGCAAAAGCTCAATTGCCAGAGGGTCACCCTGGGTGGCTGCCCGACCGACTAATTCGGCCGTGATGCATTGTGGGTCATCCCCGACCAGCGGGAGTATCGAACTGGCCTGACCGGCCGCAATTCTGTCGCGGGCGTCGCGGGCAATAGCCGGCCCTGAAGCCAGTGCTTCCAGGCAGCCCCTGTTGCCACAGGTGCAAAGGGGACCATAGGGCTCCAACGTCATATGCCCTACCTCGGCCGCCAGGCCTCGGACACCCAGGAGCAATTTGTCGTCTATTATCACGCCCCCGCCGATGCCGGTGCTGACCGTGATGTAGATCATATGCCTCTTGCCTTGCCCAGCCCCGAATCGTTGTTCGGCCAAGGCAGCCAAATTGGCATCGTTGCCCAGCACCACCGGTCGATTCAGGCCAGATGACAGGCGATCTTTTAGTGGCAGGTTCCCCCAGCCGGGCAGGTTGGGTGCTTCGAGGATGACACCAAGCCACGGGTCCAGAGGCCCAGGGGCCACAATGCCAATAGCATCCACATCGGCCCACGTCTCGCCTGCCACCTGCCGGACCGCATTCTCTATACGCCGGATTACGACGTCTGGCCCCTGGTCGGCCAGGGTTTCCATACGGATCGTTTGATGTAGCCGATTGGGGGATGTGGCCAGGGCGGCTCGGATTTGTGTCCCCCCCAGGTCAACCACAATATAATGCATGGCCATCTTTCAGCTACTTTCACACTCTTCACGGGGCGGCTTATTTTAGCTGGGCTGTTGTACCATGGACTTTTCGGCCTGACCGAAGTCCCGCCAGCTTATGCTCTCGCGGCCCATGTACCAGAAGCCGAGTAAAGTGATAGGGAGCCAGAGCGCCGCATGCAATACCAGCGTGTAGCCAGCGGCGAGGTTGCGTTCCACACCAAAGATGGACAGGATCTCGATGCCAGGGGCATCAAAGGTGCCTATGTAACCAGGTGATGATGGGATGGTAGTCGCCAGGTTGACGATGCCGTTCATCAACATCAATACCCAGAAGGGGACAGTGAAATCGAAGGCATGCATCACGAACCAATATTTCACCGTCTCGGCCAGCCAGATGACGAGAGAGGTGACGAAAATCATTAGCACACCGCGCCCACTACGCAGGGAATAGAGGCCGGTCATAAAGCGGTCGGCGAAGCCACGTACCGGTACACGGAAGCGGGCTGGTACGACGCGGTCAATGGCCCAACCGTAAGCCAGCTCAGCCCACTCAATTTTGATGGCCAGGGTCATAAATAATGCCAACGCGCCAAAGAAGAGAAGCGAGGCAGCGATGACCATGCCTTGCAGCCAGCCTGGCATCGGCGTGAAAGGCAGTCCGATAAAGACGAAGATAAGCATCACCAGCCCATCGAACACGCGTTCAACCACGATGGTCCCCAGCGAGGCACTGATGCTGACCCCTTCGCGTCGGCGCAGCACGTAGGCGCGGATCACCTCCCCTGCACGCGCGGGGTAGACATTGTTCCCCATATAGCCAATCACCACCACCGGAAAGAGCCGCCGCAGGGGGATACGCTTCAAAGGGCGTAGCAAATAGTCCCAGCGCCAGGTGCGTGCCCACACACCAAGGAAATAGACGGCCACGCCCGGCAAAATCCAGCCATATCGCGCGGCACGTATTTCCGCCCACACGTCACCCAGATGCAGATTACGCATAGCAATGACAAGGAATAGGGCGCTGATGCCAGCGCCCAGCCAAAATTGCCAACGTTTAAGCACACAAATACCCTAAGTGCCTGAAGAATACAATAGGCGTTGTGGATTATGATTATATTATTAGATAGAGAGGTTTGCAAATCCCCAGCAAAGAAGTGCGAACGCCTGGCTTGACCGTCCCGTGCGGTGAAGAAGAACAAAGCGCCACCTGAACAGGTGGCGCTTTTCCAATCCCTACTAAATTGTCAGTTACTAAGCTGGCATCGGTACTGCCTGGGCTGGTGTTACCATTCCCATCAAGATTCGTTCGAGGGTCATGACGTGACTGCAAACGCCACGCGCGCCAAAGAACCCACAATCACAGGTCCATTTGCCCTCACTATATGTAACGTAATGCGAGTCGTGGTCGCCATTAAAGTTTACCTGAAACTTGTTGAAGTGGATGCGATCAGGCTCCTGAGCATAGCGCATCGCCTTTTCGATTTTGCTGATCATACTCGAGTCCATTCCAACTACCCTCCTTTGTTATTTGTATCGAATAGCCCTCTGTGGGCTTGGGATTGGGGCCCGTATTTACGGGCTGAATAAAACAAAAAGCACCCAGGTGCAAGGGCACCCGCGTGCTCGCCAGCGGTCTATGCAGTTAGAAGAAGCCAGGTGGGTCATAATAGGATTACCTCCCACTCTGCTATCAGTATACAACCAGACCCTTGTCTTGTCAACCCCTCTACCTGACGGCTACCCTACGTATCAAACAGGCATGTTTCAAACGAGCTAATCCAGATCTGACAGGTTTTTGAAACCTGTCAGATCTTCATCCGGCAAGAAACAGGATGTTTCTTAGCAGTTGAGTTGACCCAAATGAAAGGCGCCTGTCTCCAACTACGCACCATACTTGGTGAGGCGCAGGGCATAGGCCATAGCCAGCGGCATGATGTCCACATGACGGATGTGGCCCAGACTGCCTCTCAGGCAGGCTGTCTCTCCAAATGCAGTGACCGGGTCGCCGCGCCCGGAGCGCGCCGAGATTAAGATAGGCAACGGATGCCAGCTATGGCTTTTGAGCAAGGCCGGGGTAGAATGGTCCCCGGTGACAACTAGCACGTCGGGCTTCAAGCCCAGCAAAGCGGGCAATGCCTCATCCACCGTCTCGATGACGTGAACCTTAGCATCGAAATTGCCGTCCTCACCGGTGCTATCCGTCTTTTTAATATGGACGAAGAAGAAATCGTACTCATTCCAGTGCTGGCGTACTGTTGCGAACTCGTCGGCGGGCGAATCGCCATCGACGGGGAGAATTTCCATTCCCACCAGCCGCGACACGCCCTTATACATGGGGTAGACGGCCACTGCCGCTGCCCGCAGTTTGTAAACGTCGGGGAATTTAGGCAGGTTGGGGTCTACGGCAAAGCCACGCAAGGTGAGCATATTGGCGGGAGGGGAATCGGCCAAAATCGACGCAGCTTCGGCGATCCACTGGTTGACTAATTCCGCCGTCCGCTCAGCAGCCGGATCGTAGGCAACAGCCGAGAGCGGCGCGACGCCGGTCTGCTGGGGATCGGTATCGTGAATCTCCCCCGACAGCCCTTCGCCGCGTAAAACAAGCGCGAAGCGATATTCCTTCACGGGTTCGACGAAGGTTTGCACACCAGGCAACCGGATGCCTCGCAGCAGTTCCACGCGCCTGGCCCCTTCCTCAGTTGGAATACGCCCAGCGCGCCGATCCGTGATAAGGCCGTTAGCATCCACGGTACAAAAGTTACCCCGTGCCGCCACGTCCGTCGGCTGAAGGTCGAAACCAATACCTAACGCCTCCAGAACCCCACGCCCGATTTCATACTGCAAGGGATCATAGCCAAAGAGGGCCAGGTGACCGGGTCCACTGCCAGGGGTAATCCCGGGCGACACGGCGGTACTCAAGCCACACATCGAGCGGGCTGCCAGAGCATCCAGGTTGGGCGTGTGGGCTGCTTCGAGTTCAGTAGGGCCACCCGGCTCCATCGGCACGCCACCCACCCCATCCATTACCAGCAGCACGATCTTAGTGTCATTCTTGATTGAAAGGCTCGTCATCAGTTCGATTTCATTCATCGTTATACTCCTGGTTGTCTGCGAAGACATCTCCTGCTATTTTGAAAGTAGCCTTCAGGACAAGATGACATCTTGCCCTACGGTGGTTCGCTTTCATAAGTTGCGGTGCCTCGCCGGGGCATGATAACAGTTATGAAATAACCAATTTTCAGGCACGCTCTGGGAAGGCTATTACCCAACAAGCGCGGGGGCGAAACTCTCTCCAGCACCTTCCCAGACGACTTCCAACAAATCGGCAATGGTAGCGGCCACGTCGGCGAAGCTATTGCGGGTCCCCAAGGCTACGCCCCGGTGAACCCGAGGGCCATCGACCAGGATAGGCACCCGTTCCCGGGAGTGGTCGGTGCTGGCAGTGGTGGGATCATTGCCGTGATCGGCCGTGATCATCAACACATCCACGCCACGCAAAGCCATCTGGATCTCAGGCAGGCGCGCGTCGACCGCCTCCAACGCGTCGGCATAGCCGCGCGGGTTGTTGCGATGACCATACAGCATATCAAAGTCTATCAAGTTAGCAAAAATCAACCCGTCGGCATCGGAGGCCATAAACTGCAGGATGGCCTCGACGCTATCCATATTGTTGCCGGTGTGATTGCTCTGCGTCAAACCCCGGTTGGCAAAGATGTCTTCGATTTTGCCCACCCCCATCACTTCCCGGCCGTCGGCCTTCAGAACATCGAGGATGGTGTCCCGGGGAGGGAGCAACGAGAAGTCTCTACGCCGCTCGGTGCGGGTGAAGTTTCCCGCCCCTGAACCCACGAAAGGCCGGGCGATGACTCGCCCCACTGCATGTTCGCCGGTCAGCAACTCCCGGGCAATCTGGCACATATGATATAATTCGTCGACGGGGATGATCTCTTCATGCGCAGCTATCTGAAACACGCTGTCAGCACTGGTGTAAACGATAGGCTTAGCAGTACGCATGTGCTCCTCACCCAGTTCCTGTATGATCACCGTGCCGGAGGCCGGGTAATTGCCCAGTGTCCCTCGCCCGATGCGCCGCTCAAACTCGGCGATGAGGTCGGCTGGGAAGCCATTGGGATATGTGGGGAAGGGTCTGGAGAGAGGCACCCCGGACAGCTCCCAGTGGCCGGTGGTAGTGTCTTTTCCGGGTGAAATCTCCGTCAAACGACCATAGGCCCCCACAGGTGCATCGACTGGTGGCACCCCTTCAATGGGTGTGATATTGCCCAGTCCCAGACGTCCCATATTGCGCAACTTTAGCCCGCCCACTGCCCGCGCCGTATTCGCCAATGTATTCGACCCCTCGTCGCCGTAATCCGCTGCGTCGGGGGCATTACCGCACCCCACGCTATCCAGTACAATTAAAATCACACGTCGTACGTTGGTCATCATCCACTCTCCTGATATAATGTTGAAAATTTGAACTTGACAGTTTATCCGACTCAGGCAAAGTATCTGCTACTGTCAGGCCGGAGACCGTTGGTTAGGAATGGGAGACGCACAGGTCCTTGGCCCTCTCTGGCCGGGCAGCACAACTCACCCATCTACGCAAGTAAGCTTCACACATATTTTATACAAGGAGGTATCAAGCCATGAGTCGCAAGCAACGCAAGCACATTCGAGGTAAACGTGGAGAGGCTTTTCTCCAGATCATTCGCGGTGTCGATCGTGCCCGCATCCTGTGCGTCTCCCTGGACATTAGCAAGTACTTCCACCTGGTGATGATGCACAACGCTTACGGTGAGATCGTAACCCCCTCTTTCGAGATCGACATCTTCCGTTCGGGCTTCGAGCACTTGTGCCGCGTCATCGATGAGACGGCCGCTCGCATAGGAGCCGAGGTGGTGCTGATTGGCATGGAACCCACCGGACACTATTTTGAGAACATCGCCCGCCATTTGCACGCCCGCTACGCGCATGTCTACCTGATCAACAGCCTGGCAGTGAAGGAAAACCGTGGCCAGAAGCTGATGCACCGCGAGAAAACGGACGAGGAAGATGCCGCCGCCATCGGCGATCTGTTGTGTCGGGGGGAAGGAACCCCCTATCGACCCGCCCAGGGTATCTATTTGGAAATGCAGCACCTCGACCGGGTGCGCGTCGCCAAGCTCAAGATGCGCTCGGCGCTCAAGAATCAGATCATCGGCCACCTGGATCGCATCTTCCCCGGCATGATCATCTCGCACAAGGCGGCCCAACAGCGCTACTCACCCTTATTCACTACCTCCTTCTGGTTCTGTCAGATGGCCCAGGACCTGGTGCGGGTTTGTCCCGACCCACGCCGCCTGTCCCACATGACACCCCGGCAACTCATCGAGGCCTTCCACGCGCAAGGATACCGCATGGGCCCCCGCTGGGCAGCCAAGATCATCGCCTGTGCCCAACAAGCCCTCCATCCCCACCCGGAAGTCATCGCCGTGCGCCGTCCATTGCTGCGACGAGATCTGGCCTTGCTGGAACAAGTTGAGGGCCACATCGCCGAGTTGGAGGAACGCCTCTGTGCTTTGTTAGCCCTGACCCCTGGCCACATCTGGACACGCCTCAAAGGCGTCAGTCCCATCCAGGTCGCCAGCCTGGTGGCCGCCATGGGCGACCCTGGCCACTACGACTATGCCGCCCAGCTCTTCCGGCGCTCTGGCCTGGTCAGCGGTCGCAATGATTCGGGCACCCGCCAAAGGAAAGGCAAAGGTAAGCACGTGACCAAGGTCGGCGATGTCTACCTGCGGCGGGCACTGATCAACCTGGTCGAAACGCTCAGCCTACACCAACCCACCCTGGGCGACTACCGGGGCCGTTTGAAGAGCATCAAGCCCCATCCCGGCGTGGCTCGCGTGGCCACCGTCCGTAAAGCTACCGGCATCCTGTTCGCCATTCAGCGCGACCAATGTATCCATGACCTGCGCATCAAGGAGGAACCTTCCATGTAAAGCTACCCTCTCACCTGGCGTCTCGGGCAAACATCTGAGCCACGCCACACTCTGCAGCAGGCTTTCTGCCAGCCGAGCCAACTGGATCAAACCCGGGCAGCCCGATTCTCTCCTTGAGGCTAACCACAACCTCGACCTTAAGCTTGGTGCGCCCGGGCTTGATGATGATGAATCTTTGGATAGGGCCAGGTAGACCTCTGCCGTCTCCCTACCGCCACGGTAAGTCTGAATATCAGGATAAGGATAACATCATCCACGGTATCCCCGCTTGTCAGCCAACTCGGGTCACGCTGAACTTGCTGTTCGAATGGGCGGCGGCTTGGATCACCATCTCCCGATACGCCTCGAAAAAAACAGCCTTTTCGAGTTATGCTCCCCTGTGTGTCTCTTGCCTGAGACCTCAAACTTGACTACTCTATAGTAAGCTTATGTTGGAACTATACCGCAAATATACAGGATTTGCAATCAACAACAAGAACAAAAAGGGGGATTGTACTCTCTCCCCCTCATATGTTATAATCAGAAATGGAATAAACTTAGGGAACTTTAATTGGCCGGATAGAAGGGAGGCGCGCGTTGAGAGATTTGACTGACCGGGCACTGAACCTGGCCCAAATCCAGGGCGCCAGCTACGCCGATATCCGCATTGTGCACACTACCACGCAGACCTTAACGGTGAAGAACGGCATCGTCGAGGCTATTACCGAGGACGAAAGCACTGGCTTTGGCATACGGGTGCTGGTGGACGGAGCCTGGGGTTTCGCTTCCAGCGCCGACGTCAGCCCGTCCGAGATTGAGCGCGTCACCGCCTTAGCCCTCTCGATTGCCAGTGCCAGTGCGCTGATAAAGCAAGACAAGATAGATCTGGGCCCTCCGGTGGCCCAGGTAGCCACCTACGAAACCCCGGTTGAAATTGATCCTTTCAGCATTTCGCTTTCGGAGAAGGTAGATCTTTTGCTGGCGGCCGATCACGAGATGCGCGCTGTCGAAGGGGTGAAGGTCGCCACTGGCGATTTAGTCGCCATCCGCGAGGTGAAAACCTTTGCCAGCACTGAAGGGGCTTTCATCCAGCAAGAGATCATCGAGAGCGGCGGAGGCCTGGAGGTGATTGCCGTCAACGAAGACGACGTGCAGCAGCGGAGCTATCCGAATTCCTTTGGCCGCCACCAGGGGACAGCCGGCTGGGAATTCATCATTGCGCTGGATCTGGCCGGCCACGCCCGGCAGACGGCCGAAGAAGCAGTCGCCCTTCTGACCGCGCCGCAGTGCCCCAGCGGTATCACGACTGTTATCCTGGGTGGCAGCCAGCTTGCGCTGCAAATCCACGAGAGTTGTGGCCACCCGATTGAACTGGACCGCGTATTGGGCAGCGAGGCCGCCTATGCTGGTACCAGCTTCCTTACCCCCGACAAGCTTGGCACCTTTCGCTATGGCTCCAATGAAGTAAATCTGACTATCGACGCCACCATCCCCACCGGCCTGGGCACTTTTGGTTATGACGACGAGGGAGTTCCCGCGCAACGTATCCCAGTGGTGCAAAACGGGCTGTTTGTAGGTTACCTCACCTCGCGTGAGGCAGCGACGAAGCTTCATAAGCTGGTTGGCGGCCCTTACGCGCCCGATACTTCGAATGGCTCGATGCGAGCGTCGGGCTGGAACCGCATTCCCCTTATTCGTATGACCAATGTCAGCATTGAGCCAGGTGAATGGGCCTTTAACGATCTCATCGCCGATACCGACGAAGG
>JAHELX010000018.1:11342-15515 GCA_024643945.1 Anaerolineales bacterium | reverse complement strand
AATCATGCCGGAAAATTTGTGGGAAATTCGCCGACACAAAAAGATGAAGGTGCGCGACCTGGCAGCCAAATCTGGCGTGCCGGCCTCTCTCATCCACCAATACGAGGCTGGTGAAAAGCCCATCTCCCAGGCGCATCTGCGTCAGTTTGCTCGGGCCCTCATCGTGGATACGTGGGATATCAAGCCTGTATCGGACCCGAAACCTCGTACCGAAAGGGCACCTGGGAAGGCCAGGCCATCCCGCGAGCCACGTCTGCCTCAAAAGCCCAAGCCGCCCCGCCCACCGGCGCCGGTTCGCCCCACCCAGATTGAACACTTGCTCAACCTGGCTGAGCGATTCCCAGACGTGGACCGGGCCAGTCTCGAGGCGCAGGCGGGCAAATCTTTAGAAGAACTCACACAAAAGGAAGCGAGTGAGTTGTTGAAGCAGCTTCAGGAGCGCATTCGGCAGGAACAACCACCCCGCCCCCAACAACCTTTTGACCGGCACCGTGCTTACCTGCCGGAAGGGGTAGATGAGTTCGAGTTGAAATATCTCACAGCAGCGCAAGAAGCGGCCGATGTGCTATATGTCACTCTCATTGACGGAAACCAACTGAAGGGACAGATCGTCGGCTTCAGTCCATATACCATCGTCCTGAGCCAATCGGATGGCGGGGAGATCACCGTCAATAAGCTGGCTATTGCCTACTATCGTAAGGGGGGATCCTGACCAATGAGCTTGGGGGATTACGTGCGTTATCTACGGGCGATGAAGGGCGGTCCCGATCTTTGGACTATCCAGGAAGCCAGCGGCGTCCCAAGCCGGACTTTGCGTGAAATCGAGCAACGTTACCGGCGTGTGGGCGAAAACGACGAGGACCTGCAAAAGCTGGCGAATTACTTGGGGGTGCCGGTCAAAGAACTAACCTGGCGACGCGAAAGGTGGCGCAAGCTGCTGTCAGAGGCACTATACACCGCCCAGACCGAGACCCGCCCTATTCGCCTGGTTCTGCGTGACGGGCCTACCTTTGAGGGGCACGTGTTATGGTGGGACCTGGGCGCGACGGAATTAGAATTATCCGAAGGCGGGGGGCGTGTGGTCGTGCAGCGCCACGCCGTGGATGATTGGGAGTGGCAATGAGGGGAATGATAGACAAGGAGCCATCATGCTGGGGGAAACCAAGCTCAAGGACCTGACGGGTAAAGTTCTGTCGGCCTCCACCGCCGACCAGACAGAGGTAGTAATCACTAGCGGCGAGCAGAACCTGACCCGCTTTGCCAACAACGAAATCCACCAGAACGTGAACGAAACTAACACCCAGGTGCGGGTACGAGCAGTGGTGGGCCAGCGGTTTGGAGTGACAAGCGGTAATGACACCAGTGACGAGGGGCTGCGCCGGCTGGTGCAAAAGGCGGTGGAAGTGGCGAAGCTGTCACCTGAGAATCCCGACTTTAAGGGGTTGCCTGGGCCTGCCGAAGCTTTAGATTCCCGTTGGAGATATACGGCCGTTACTGGCTTCGATGAGGCCACTGCCAATGCCACTCCCGACACACGGGCCAGGGGTGTGCGTGACATCTGCCGCCAAGCCCTGGATGCCGGGCTGGTGGCAGCCGGGAAATTCGAGACCGGCGCTGGCGAACTCGTCGTCGCCAACTCCCTGGGCACCTTAGCCTACTATCCCTACACTGAGGCTGGTATCACCACCGTAATTATGGGCGAGGATAGTTCAGGCTATGCCGCCCGCCTGGCCTGGCGCGTGGGTGACCTGGATGCGACCGCCCTAGGGGCAGAAGCCCTGGACAAAGCCTCGCGCGGGCGGAATCCGAAACCGCTGGAGCCTGGCGACTACCCGGTGGTGCTGGAAGAATATGCTGTGGCGGACCTGGTAGAGATGTTGGCCTATATGGGGCTGAGTGCCCTCAGTGTGCAAGAGGAACGCAGCTTCATGGCGGGTAAATTCGGGCAGCGCATTATGCATCCCAGCGTCTCCATCTGGGACGATGGCCTGGACCCCGCCGGCAAGCCCATGCCTTTCGACTACGAAGGGGTCCCTAAGCAGCGCGTAGATCTAATCCAAGCGGGGGTAGCCAACGCCGTGGTCTATGACAGCTACACGGCTGGCCGAGAAGAGGGAGCGGCCAACACCGGGCACGCGCTGCCTGCGCCCAACACCTTTGGGCCTTTCCCCAACAACCTGTTTATGGCCCCAGGTGACAGCCCTCGCCAGCAATTGGTTGAGAACCTGGAGCGCGGTCTGTGGATCACCCGCTTTTGGTACACCCGGCCGGTGCACCCCAGACAGACCATCGTCACCGGGATGACCCGCGACGCCACTTTCCTCATCGAAGACGGCCAGGTGACACGGCCGATCCGGCAATTACGCTTCACCCAGAGCTACGTAGAGGCTCTGAATACAGTGGAGGCCATCAGCCGTGAAACTCGCCTGGTCCCGGGAGAGTTGAGCGGCGGTAGCATGGCATACCGTGTGCCAGCGCTGAGGCTCGGCCAATTTGCTTTCACCAGCGCGACACAATTCTGAGTCTGCTAGATTCGACGTCCCCTGCCAAACTCCTTGCGGTAGAGATCTATGGCGTGCTCAATCTGCACCTTGGCTGCTTCCAACCCTTCCCAGCCGAGAGCTTTGGTCCGTACTCCCTCCAGGTCTTTGTAAACCTCGAAGAAGTGGGCCACCTCTCGCAAGAAGTGCTTAGGGATATCGTCAATGGTCCGGTAATCGTTGAAGAGCGGGTCGCTGGCAGGAACAGCCAATATCTTATCATCGGCCAAGTCCCGGTCAAGCATTTTGAACATGCCAATGGGGCGCGCCTCGATGACACACCCAGGGAAGGTGGACTCGTTGTTCATTACCAGCACATCTAGTGGGTCTCCGTCATCATAGTGGGTACGAGGGATGAGGCCATAATCACCAGGGTAGTAAAGCGAAGAGAAAAGAACCCGGTCCAGCTTGATGACACCTAATTCTTTGCTATACTCGTACTTATTTCGCGACCCCTTGGGGATTTCCACGATCACATAAATGAGTTGGGGCGGATTGGGCCCCGGTTCCAGTTCGTGCCAGAGGTTCATGGTCAACTCCTGTGAGTACAATTTACTGTCTCTGTTTAATCATACCACAAATACCAAGATTCGACACCTTTGGAGCGCGTAAAGTGTATTTCTTGGCGAATTTCACCCATAGGCACGATGCTTTACGTTTTTACGCATGTATTGTCAACTTTACAGAACTTTGGTATAATGGGCGTGCCGTCAGAGGATGGCGGATATTGCCACCATAACTTCATGTATGCAGGAAGGAGGTTCTTCGATGGATATTGGCTCCTCGTTTACGTATATGTTCGAAGACGACAATTGGATCAAGAAGATTGCTATCGGCGGTGTGGTATCCATCATCCCCATCGTCAACTTCGCTGTCTTAGGCTATCTGGTCCAGGTCATCCGCAACGTGCGGGCTGGGCAGCCGTTGCCGCTTCCGGAATGGGATCAATTCGGCCAGTACTTCATAGACGGACTATGGATTTTTGTAATCTTTCTAGTTTGGTCGATCCCTATCATCGTAGTGGCTTGCCTCCAGGGTATCGCAGGGGCAGCTCTGACCGATAATCAAGGTCAGACAACTGCTTATAGTATTATTTCGGGCTGCTTGGGCTGCCTGGCTTTCTTGTGGGCCCTGGTACTGGGTATCGTCTATCCGGCGATACTTGTTCGCTACGCGGAGGTCGGCGAGTTGATGGCTGGCTTCCGATTCGGTGAGATTTTCGGTATCATCAGCGCCAATGTCGGCAATTACATCATCGTAGTGCTTCTGATATGGGTGGCCAGTTTGATTGCCTCGCTGGGGGTGATTCTATGCGTCATAGGAATTATCTTCACCCAGTTCTGGGCCTACCTGGTGTCGGGAAACTTGATGGGACAGTTGGCCACGCAGCGCCAGGATATTGAACCGGCTGTTTAAGATTGTAAGATGGACGCAGTCACTAATATATTCTCAGCTTTTGGTTTGTCGTCGGCGGCCGGGCTGAACGCCTATCTACCATTACTCATCGTGGCGCTGACGGCGCGTTTCACCAACCTGATCCAGCTCAACGAGCCGTGGGATGTGCTGGCCAGTTGGTGGGTTATTGGCGCGTTAGCAGTCTTGTTGCTCATCGAGATGACGGTAGACAAGATCC
>JAHELX010000018.1:4875-11242 GCA_024643945.1 Anaerolineales bacterium | reverse complement strand
ATCTTAAGATTAAACCGGGCAGAGACAATCCTGACCTCCCTGTCCAAACCTTTACGAGAGAGATCGCATGACAGAATACGAAGAATACCAGGATTATGACGAGTATTATGACGAACCACAGGGCCGCAGTCGGACGTGGCTCATCCTGGCCATCGTGGTCGTTGTTGTTCTCTTATGCTGCTGTTGCCTGGCGCTGGTGGCTGGCTACCTGATCTTTCAGGAAGACATCAGCGACGCGCTGTCGATGCTGACGGGTGTGGTGGTGACTCTTGCCTAGGTTGCAGAACTCCTCCGCGATTGAATCTTCTTCTAAGGGGGGGCTTGGGAGGGGCACAACCCTTTCAGGGTATCTTCTCAATATCTTGGGGTAAGGGCAGGTCTTCCCCAAGGGGGACCTGCGGGTGCACCTGCCCAGACGGGCAACCGCAAGGGTTTGCCCCTACTTTTTGAGAAGATACCTTTCAGAGCTGTTTTAACTTCACAGCTTATGGCACGCGACACGATTTCTGAAATTCGGCAGCGACTGATGGAAGACCGCCAGGCTACGCTATCACTGTTAAAGGACCTCAGCGAAGAAGAGGCACAGCGACGACTGTGGCCTGATGCCTGGTCTATTAAAGATCACGTGGCTCACCTGGCTGCTGTCGAGGAGGCAGTAGTTGCCTTTGCCCGGCGCATGTTGACAGAAAAGCGGCCGGTTGCCGACGCCTATGACGTTGACGCCTGGAATGCTCGCCAGCGGGCGCAGCGAGCTGAGCTAACCTGGAAAGAGACATTAGCGGAACTGGCTGCCACCCGCGAGCAACTGTTGATGCTGCTTGACGAGATACCCAAACAGACGCTGAAGCGCACCGGCTCGCATGCCGTATGGGGTGATCCTATTACTCTGGCCAGCGTATTGCGTGTCCCGTATCGACACGAGCGAGACCATCGGGACGAGATTAAGCTGCGAAGTAGCAGATGATAGGTCACTTGCCTGCCAGGGGTTACTTGCATTTTCAGCTTGAATGAGGTAAACTAGTCAACAACGTACAAGTAGGTACAACACAAACCATGAACGATTCTGGTCGGGCAAAAGCATTGGAAATTGCCCTGGTCAACCTGCGCAAGCGGTTTGGTGACGGGGCGATTATGAAGTTGGGGGAGAGCACCCACCTGCACGTGGAAGCCATCTCCACCGGCTCCCTCTCTCTGGACATCGCCCTGGGGGTGGGCGGCGTCCCGCGCGGCCGGGTGATCGAGATCTACGGGCCAGAATCGTCGGGCAAGACCACCCTCTGCCAGCACATCATCGCCGAGGCGCAGAAGCGGGGGGGCATCGCCGCCTTCGTCGACGTGGAGCACGCGCTGGACCCCCTCTACGCCGCCCGCTGCGGGGTAGACGTGGACAACCTGTACATCTCGCAGCCGGATACGGGGGAGCAGGCGTTGGAGATTGCCGAGGCGTTGGTGCGCAGCGGGGCGATCGACGTGATAGTCATCGACTCGGTGGCGGCGCTGGTGCCCCGGGCCGAGATTGAGGGGGAGATGGGGGATGCCCACGTCGGCTTGCAGGCGCGGCTGATGAGCCAGGCGTTGCGCAAGCTGTCGGGGGCGGTGAAGCAGAGCAACGCCGCTTTCATCTTCACCAATCAGTTGCGGCAGAAGATCGGGGTGATGTTCGGCAATCCGGAGACGACCTCGGGTGGGATGGCGCTGCGTTTTTATGCCTCGGTGCGGCTGGACATGCGGCGGGTGCAAGCCATCAAAGAGGGGGGTGACGTCATCGGCAACCGGACGAAGGTGACGGTGAAGAAGAACAAGGTAGCACCGCCCTTCAAGGTGGCCGAGTTTGACATTATGTACAACGAGGGCATCTCGAAGGTAGGGGATGTGCTGGACATCGCGGTGGATGCCGGGATCGTGGACAAGCGGGGATCGTTCTACTCGTACGGTGAGACCCGGCTGGGGCAAGGGCGGGAGAACAGTAAGCAATTCCTGCGTGATAACCCCGACATCGCTTTAGAAATCGAAAACCAGGTGCGTCAAGCGAAAGATTTACCGATTTTAGAAGTTCCGGCAGAAGGTGCACATGCTACAGCAGAGGCAGGCACATAACAGTCAGCGATGCACCTGCACGTAGGTAGTTATGTCGCCATTAGAGTGACTCTGGCGCGAAACGCAGGCGAGACATGTCTGTGCTATTAAACACATTGAACTGCACCACAGTGAAGGCATTTCGCACCAAGAGTTAGACTACCGAGCATAAATTCGCTTGCTGACCCTACGCCACAGCTAGCAATGTTATGAGCTTGAACCGCACGTTTTGGATATGGCCCAGCGAAATTGTATGTAGCATCCGAGGTAAAGAACCAGAGCAAGGTGCACACAAGGGCCAGTTTTCGGCGGTTCGTCGATAAGGTGATTCATAACCCGTTAGAGCAAAGTATCCCCATGCTTCGCAGTGAGCTCCCTGGCTCGGCAACCTGTGCCTGCGCTAGTGGTGCAGGTAGGTGCAGGCAAGACGGGCAGCCGAACGGGTAACGTGGTCAATGATGCCGGTTGAGCCGATTACAGAGCAGTTTGAAACCAGATACTATGAAAAAAAATTATGATCGAACATCCAATCTGGTTTGGCCAACGTTTGGGCTGAAACTCGGGCTCGGAGACCTTTCGAGACAAGGGTAGTAGCTTCATAATATCGACGTACAAGCTCTATTGTTTTTTGACGATCGTGACAAGCTGTGGCGCGATGTGCTATAGCTTGTCTTTTTTTCGGGTAATGTGGACGCATGGCAGGTACCATCACGGCACTGAAGTTCCAGAAACGCAACAAAGAACGAGTCAACGTCTACCTGGATGGAGAGTACGCCTTTGGGCTGAACGCCATTGAAGCGGCACGGCTGCGCAAAGGCCAGGTATTATCCGACGCAGAAATTGCCACGCTCAAGGCGGAAGATGAGCAGAACCGAGCCTTCGACCAAGCGGTACGCCTCTTGAGCTACCGGCCTCGCAGCCGGGTAGAGGTGGAACGCTACCTGTGTGGCAAAGGATTTGTCGGAGAATTGGTGGCCAACGTCGTCGCGCGCCTGGAGCAAGCCAATTATCTGGATGACGAAGCATTCGCCCGCTTTTGGGTGGAAAATCGCGAGCGATTCAAGCCCCGCAGTCAACGCGCCCTGCGCTACGAACTCCGCCAAAAAGGCGTGAGCAATCAAATCATCGCTCGGGTGCTGAACGGCCTGGACGACGAAGCGGCTGCCTGGCACGCCGTCGAAAGCAGGCTGTCCCGATGGGCTAACCTGTCGCGCGAAGAACTGCGTCAAAAAGTGACGGGCTATCTGAGTCGCCGTGGATTTGATTACGGCACGATTGCCTTATCCTTTGAAAGAGTTTGCCAGGTATTGAAAATAGAAGACTGACTATACCCAACTTACGTGAAGCACCCGGGTTGGGCATAATTAACAAGAGAAGACTCTCAGGTGCGAAACGCAGATAACGCATGCTAATGCTCTGCCAACAATGCTTCAAGATATGACGCTTCACACCGGGAACCAGATTAGACGAGGAGAAAGAGGAAACAAACAATGGGGAACCCTTTTGTTATACTGATAGTTGCGCTCAGCGTCGGAGTGGTCGCCTTTTTGCTTGGCTATTTCCTCAGGCAATATTTGGGAGAAGTCAAGCTGAAGTCGGCCCAGGCTGAGGCTGAACGCATCCTGGCTGAGGCCGAAGCGCAAAAAAAGGATCTCCTACTCCAGACCAAAGAGGAGACCATTCGGCTGCGTGACGAGCTCGAGGCGGAAACGGAACGCAAACGCGCCGAACTACGGCGGCAAGAGGAGCGCCTGCAGAAGCGGCAGGAGGTGTTGGATCGCCGCTTTGAAAGCATTGACAATCGAGAACGAGCGATCAACAAACGACAGAGCGCTCTCGACCGCCGCGCGAATGAAATTAACAAGCTCTACGAAGAGCAGGCAGCCGAACTTGAACGTGTCTCAGGCCTGACACAAGAAGAGGCTAAAGAAATATTATTGAAAACGGTGGAAAAAGATGTACGCCAAGATATGGCCCGGATTGTGCGGGAGATAGAAGCGGAGGCCAAGGCTGAGGGCGATCGGCGGGCGCGCAAAATCATTGCCCTCGCCATCCAACGTATTGCCTCGGATCAGGTTTCTGAGATGGTCGTATCGGCAGTGCCACTACCGAGCGAGGACATGAAGGGGCGCATCATCGGGCGTCAGGGTCGCAACATCCGGGCCTTTGAAAACGCCACCGGCATTGACGTCATCGTGGACGACACGCCGGAAGCCATCATTCTCTCGGGCTTCGACCCGGTACGGCGTGAAGTTGCACGCCTCGCGATGTCCAAACTTGTCACCGACGGACGGATTCACCCTGCCCGCATCGAAAACACCGTACAAAAAGCGCGCCAGGAAGTCGACCAAACCATCCTCGAAGAAGGCGAAGCGGCTCTCCTGGAAGCTGGCGTCCACGGTTTGCACCCCGACATCATCAAACTGTTGGGACGACTCAAGTATCGTACCAGTTACGGCCAAAATCAACATCAACACGCTATTGAATGCGCCCAGATCGCTGGCATCCTGGCTGCCGAACTGGGGGCTGATGTGCAGATTGCCAAAGAAGGGGCACTATTGCACGACATCGGCAAAGCAATAGACCACGAAGTAGAAGGCCCGCACGCCCTGATTGGCGCTGACATCGCCAAGCGATGCGGTGTCCATCCCAAAGTAGTGAATATCATCGCCTCGCATCACCACGAGACCGAGCAAGACTCGCTAGAAGCCGTCATCGTAGAAGCAGCCGACGCCATTTCTGGCGCACGCCCGGGCGCTCGACGTGAGAGCTTAGAGACTTATGTAAAACGCATCAAGGCCTTGGAAGAAGTGGCCAACTCGTTCGAGGGAGTGGAGGAGAGTTACGCTATCCAGGCCGGGCGTGAGTTGCGCATCATCGTCAAACCAGAAGAGATCGACGATTATTCTGCTATCAACTTATCCAAAGACATCGCGCGCAGGGTGGAAGAAAGCCTGGATTATCCAGGCCAGATCAAGGTGACGGTGATCCGCGAGACCCGCGCGGTGGACTACGCAAAATAACAACCTGAAGCGCAAGAGTTGCAGACAAAAAGAAAGCCGCTCCGGAGCGGCTTTTTCATTTACCCAGCGAAAGGGTTAGTAGTGCACAACGACCAGTGTACCAGGATTGGCGTCACTTGCTCGCACGTGGCTGGCACCACCAGGCAGGGGTGGGTCGGCCCAATTGAAAAGCCATTGGGCATCCTCGGTGCGCAGATTCACACAGCCATGACTCATCGGGCGGCCGAAGTTGTTGTGCCAGTAAGTACCATGCAGAGCATAGCCGCGGTAAAAATACATGGTGTACGGCACGCCAGGCAAATAGTAGCCTGGTCCGGCCATGGCGGTAGATGATAACTTCCAATAAATATGGAACTGGCCAACGACAGTGGGCGTGTTGGGCAGCCCGGTAGAGACAAGGGCTTGAAAGACAGGGGTGTTCCCTTCATAGGCCGTCAGTCGCTGGAGGGTCAGGTCCACGCCAATCCACTTCTCGCCGGCAACAACGGGAGGCGATATGACCGGCACCGGCGTAGCGCTTGGCGAAAGAGGCGGCACAGCGGGCGTCGGCATTGGACTAGATGTGAGCGTCGGGGTAGGGGTGTTGGGAACAGTAGCTGTTGGCGTTGGACTGGGAGTGGGCGTGGGCGTAAAGGTAGCGGTAGCCGTCGGAATGGCTGTGGGAGTGGAAGTGAAGGTCGGAGTAGGTGTTATCGTTGGGGTGGCAGTAGGCAAGACCCAGGCCAGAACTGCGGCTGGTGAGTACCAGGCTACCAGCACCACTCCACTGACAAACAAACAAACAGCAACCACCAGTAACAGCCCCAAAGGACCGATGAGGCGGTGGACGCCCTGAACCTTTGGTGGTTGATCGGCATCGAACAGGTCGTCGCCACCTGGCGCATCAGGAGAGGCCTGGCTGATTGAAGGGCGGCGACGTGTCCAGCGAATAGCGGCATGCGCGCGCTCGTTTTTCGGGTCCAACTCTAACACGCGGCTGAGCAGCACCAAACTCTCGTGCCGGGTAGGCGCTAACCAGGCCAACCAGAGCAAAGCCGTGATGTTGTCCGGGTCCACGTCCAGAGCAGCTCGAAACCAAAGACGTGCTTCGGAGTAATTGCCGGCACGTCCAGCTAATAACCCATTTCGCAGCAACGATGGGACGTCGCCTGCAAGTTTTTGTGAATTAGCCACTGCATCCCCTTACGATTGGAGGAGGATGCTCAATTTTACCACAAATTGTAGGTGAAATGCAATAGTGATTCACTAGTGCCCCATCAAAGTGATTT
>JAHELX010000018.1:0-4775 GCA_024643945.1 Anaerolineales bacterium | reverse complement strand
TAGAAGCAGATGAAATTTTTGACACAGTCTTCAAATTGTGCGGATTTTTGTATTGACATGATCTCATAACTGTGGTAACATGACACTTGGAGAGGGTTCCGAGAAATTGGAAGAGACCTCGAGAAGAAAGTAGCAGAAAAGTAATTCTCATTTAACAAGCGGGACATCCTGGAAACGGGTATGAATCGTAAACTGGCGGAAAGGTAGCGATACCAGGAAACCAGTAATCGACTTGGTAGTGATCAATACCGGTCGAAAGTAGAATGAGAACATCTTTGGGAGATCCGAAGCAAGTAAGCTACTGGAGACTCGAAGCCTTGGAAGGTTGCTTGGGGCCCTTTCCACGTTTTGGAAGAGCAAGTCCTGGCGAACGCCAGGACTTTTTTGTTGTCTAATCTTCTGTCGTCCGGTCTGGTTCAAATTTGGCGATGTAAGGGAGATTGCGGTAGTGCTCCCTGAAGTCGAGGCCATAACCTACCACGTAGTAGTCGGGAATCTCGAAGCCCACGTAGGTCAGGTCAATGTCGATAATACGACGCCGGGTGCGATTAAGCAGAACGCAAACGTTGAGGCTCGCGGGCTGGTGCTGACGCAGCGTGCGCATAACAAAGTGAGTTGTGAAGCCGGTATCGATGATGTCTTCAACGAAAAGGACGTGCCGCTCGGCCAGGGGCTCTTCGAGATCTTTGGTGAGGCGGACCACGCCGTGAGTCTGTTCGGCGGGACCATAGCGGGAAATGGCCAAGAAGTCAACCGCGACCGGTATAGTGATGGCGCGCAATAGGTCGGCCATAAAGAAAAGAACGCCCTTAAGAATTCCAATTACGACCAGGTCCCTTCCGGCATAATTGTCGTCGATTTGAGCTCCCAATTCTATTACGCGCTGTTGGATTTGTTCCTCAGTCAGGAACACCGGGCCGATGTCCCCGAACCAGGGGGGTATTGAGGTGGAATCCACAAAGGCTCTCCCATGGTATATGGCTGGTAGTTGATAACCGAGCGTCTGTTATTTGCCATCTGCTATCCGTCATCTTGTGGCTTGGCACCCTGGCCGATGAGCGATTCATCGTCGTCCAGCCCATATTTGAGCATCATCTTTTCAAAGTCGGATCGATTCAACAGCTTGATGTTGATGTCGGGGTAGAGTTGGCGCAGACGGCGCAGCTTACGGTGTTTTTTAGTGATGAGCTTCTGCTCCATGGTAGTCAACTCGATATAGAAGTCCTGCTCCGGCAGATAGAAGTCGGGGCTGAAAGCTTCAATGACGTTCCCCTCATCGTCCCACCGCAGCTCAAAAGTTCTCGGTTCGTATTCCCATAGGATCTGGTAGAAGTCGAGGATGCGGGCGAATGCCGCTTCACTGGGATGGGCGAATTTCGTATCTACACCTTGGTCCATTCTTGGAATGCCTGTACAACCAGGTAGACTGCATGGGAGAGGCCCAGCAGGCCAATGTTGATGATGAAATGGTAAAGTGCTGGATCATCCAACCGGGCGCCATGGCTTCGCCGCAAATAGCGGGCGCGGGATTTGTCACTCGCCTCCAGGCAAGTACGCGCCGCTTCTGGTGAGATATTCTTCTCCCGCTGCAGCGACGCGATCCGCACTTCCAAAGGAGCTACGACACGCACGTGCAACACGTCGGGGCGACCATGCAGCACCACCTGTCCTCCGCGGCCAACGATGACGACGTTCCCTTCATCGGCCAGTTCACGAATGATGCGCTCCACCTGACTTTGATAGGCCCGCCAGTCTCGGGTCGATGGGCGCAGGCGCAAAAAGCCAAGCTCGTCAATCTCGGCTAGAGCCACTTGCGGAACACCGGCTGCCAGCGCAGCTTGATTGATCAGACCACGACATACCCGCCGCCAGCCAAGGTGCTGGGCCACCTGCAAGGCAAGTTCATCCCCTCCACTGTACATTTGCCGAGAAATAGTAATGGCACCCATCGTCAACAGCCAATGGTTGGTAACCGATAGCCAGGTAATTATCATCTGCGATCTGCTCAAGGCAAGTACGCCAGCAAAGCACATCATTGTGAATATTATAGCACAAACTGGGCCTGGGATAAAGACTAAGGTAGCTGAGATAAGTTGACGACGAAAAAGCGCGAGGAGATCTCCTCGCGCTTTTTCGTCGTCAACTTATCTCAGCCCCAGGCAAAAACCTACGGCACCAAAGTAAACGCCTACCTGTAGATCCACACACGTAGATAGAACCCAAACACTGCTGCCTGAATCCAGGTTTGCGCGCTTACAATGAAAACAAGATGATGAAAAGGTACAATTCTAAAAGTATTAACTACCTGGCGTGAGTAGGGATACGTCTATCAAAACTTATTAGAAGCCGTCGCTCCCACCCGCGCTCGCTGTCGCTCGACAATGGATTTGCACTTCACGCAAAGCGTGGTCTCGGGCACTGCCTCCAACCGTGCGGGATCAATCGGCTGGCCGCAGCGCTCGCATATACCATACGTGCCCTCTTGAGCCTGTCGCAATGCGTAATCGATGGACTCCAGTTTCCGTTCCAAAGTCTTCACCAACGCCATTACTTTTTCGCGCTCTACCAGGTCCGGGTCCCCTTCGTCGGCGTTTGGATCTACTTCAGTTTTAAGGGCCTCCCGCAGGCGTTCCAAATCCAAAAGCGTTTGCTCCCGGTCCTTTTTGAGTTTCTCTTTCTGCAATCTTGTCTTATCTTGTGGCATGTGACACCTTCCAAATGATTACCAGTGGGCCCTCGAAAATTGAATGCCTTGATCCATTTTATTGGCAAACGGTAGAGGGAACTGGCCGCTAACACTTCACTTTTCCCACGCCACGATGATGTAGGATGTGAAGGAAGCCTATATCCTGGTATCTCCCAGTTCAGTTGGCTGGCGATTATAGCACATAGGTCAAAAACTTGCAAAATGACAGAACGCAAGTTCTGTGAACCTGAGAGCAGCATGGCCTGAGGACAGTCTGTATCAGCCCTACGGCTGCGCTCCTGAAGAGAGACGTTGGCAGCAGAAATAGTTGGATAACAGAAGATGATTGCCAAATGGGAAGCAAGCATGATATACTGAGCGCGAACAAACAAAATACCCCTCGACTCAATCTTTGACCTCGTCTGCCCTTTTTGTGGTATAATTGAGACTGTTATGAATGAGCGTTCTGTGTCACCCGAACTGCAATCAGAAGAGATGAAACTCGATACCAGCTTGCGCCCGCGCAGTTGGAAAGAGTACATCGGCCAGGCAACGGTGAAGGAGAATATGAAGATCCTGGTCGCTGCCGCCAAAGCTCGGGGAGAGGCGCTGGACCACGTGTTATTGTATGGTCCGCCAGGCCTGGGTAAAACGACACTGGCCCACATCATCGCCAACGAAATGGGGGTAAACATCAAAATTACCTCGGGCCCGGCCATCGAGCGCGCCGGCGACCTGGCTGCTATTCTCACCAATCTACGCAAGGGGGATGTACTCTTCATTGACGAGATTCACCGCCTGAGCCGGGTGGTGGAAGAAGTGCTCTATCCAGCTATGGAGGACTTTGCGCTGGATATCGTCATCGGCAAGGGGCCAAGTGCACGCAACATCCGGCTCAAGCTGCCGCGCTTTACGATCCTGGGAGCGACCACGCGGCTGGCGCTCATCGCCTCGCCGCTGCGTGACCGCTTTGGCGCCGTCTTTCGCCTGGAGTTTTACAATGTCGAGGAATTGGAGCAAATTGTCCGGCGCTCGGCACACCTGCTCAACACGCCCATTGACGACGAGGGCACATGGGAGATTGCCGCCCGCTCGCGGGGAACGGCCCGCGTTGCCAACCGGCTGTTGAAGCGAGTTCGCGACTACGCCCAGGTGCGGGCGGATGGGGCCATCACCCGCCAGGTGGCCAATGCAGCTCTGGATCTCCTGGATGTGGACTCTCTGGGCCTGGATGATCTAGATCGCAAGGTGCTGCGAACCGTCATCGAGAAGTTCGACGGCGGACCCGTCGGGCTGGAGACCATCGCCGCCAGTCTGAGTGAGGAAGGGGATACCATTATGGACGTGGTGGAACCCTACCTGTTGCAGCTCGGCTTTCTGGACCGCACACCCCGTGGACGGGTTGCCACCCGCCGCGCCTACCAGCATCTGGGGCTAGCGTATCCCAAAGAAGCTGGGCCGCAGCAAGCGACGTTGTTTTAGGTTTGTGACGCATGTTCGATTTTCAAAATCTTGGTCGATTTCTGCTTATCATCGGAGGTGGCCTGGCCCTGGTTGGACTGCTTTTCATACTGGGGGGACGATTTTTCCCCTGGCTGGGCCATTTGCCCGGCGATATCCGCTACCAGGGGAAGAATGTCTCCTGCTTCTTCCCTATTGTTACCTCGATCCTGCTCAGCATTGTTCTCACCCTGCTTCTCAATCTCATTATCAGATTACTGAATCGTTAGAGAGTATGTGCAATGGTACCATCATTTAAGCGAACCTCCAAAGAAGATCCGGCTTGCCAGCGCTATCCCGAAGTGCTCTGGCCGCTGCTTTCGCTTGAGGAACCGGATGAGAAGACCGATTATCACCAGTTGGCACAACCGCTGGCCGCTTACGTGCCTGACCTCATCCAGATGGCCCTGGACGACGATCTGAACTATCGCGAGCAGGATGACCCGGCAGTGTGGGCGCCGCTGCATGGGATGCAAATACTGGGCGCGCTGGGTGCGGTCGAGGCGGCTGAGCCGCTGACCCAATGCCTGGAGTGGAACAACGATTGGTACGCCGAGGCCCTGCCGGATGTCTACGCCAGCATTGGCCC
>JAHELX010000327.1 GCA_024643945.1 Anaerolineales bacterium | reverse complement strand
TCTATGCCCTGGTCGGGCACGAGATAATGAAATCGTCGCCCGACTTCTTCCGCGTGCCAGGGGGAGAAATGTCATCGCAGGAGGTCGCCCAGGCCCAGCGCTGGATCGACGAATATGCTGACAATTTTCTGGAGGTGGTCAAGCTATTCCATCCCCAGGTGAAGTTCTTTGAGTCCTTCAACGAGCCTGACGATTGGCACGGTCAGCAGCGCCCCTGGATCCATCCCACCTGGTTTGCCACGATGCTCCAGGCCATCTACCGCAAAGTGAAACTGGAAACAGGCATCCAGGATATTATGCTCATTTCGGGTCCCCTGCAGGGTTTGGAGATAAATGGCAACGTTGCGCCGACAACGTACTTGCGGCAGGCCTATCAATATGGCAAGCAGGAGTTTGATTGGGGCCAGCCAGACCGGCCCTATCCCTTTGACGGCGTGGGTTACCACCTGTACATCAAAGAGGGCTTCAACCCAAATTGGGAACTCCAGGAACGAGAGGTACGGGAGACCTATCGCAGGTATGTGGATCAAATGCTGGGTGTGATACGCCAGGCGGAAGGCGCTGATACCCCCAAGCAGTTGTACATCTCTGAGATCGGCTGGCCGAGTAACCGCGACACCCAGGAGGAAAAGGAGTTCCAGGCGCGGAACCTGAGCCTGGCTTTGGAACTCCTGACCAGCGATCCCGCGGTGGCCCTGGGCATCTGGTTCTGCACCGAGGACTTTGACCCCGGCCGCAAGTTTTATGGGCTGTACCGGATGGGACGGGTTACTCCTGAGGGTCGCAAGCCAGCCTTCGCTGCGTACAAAGCCCTGGCCGATCGCCTGGGCGAACCGGAAGCCGCCCGAGCGCCTCGCCCTGAGCCAGCTCGCACCGGCGTCAGCAAAGGAAGGCAGATCGGACTGGCCTTCTTTCGAGGGCTGGCCCCCTTTCGAGGGCTGGCGCGATTTTATCGACGGGTGGCGGGTAGAGGGAACCATTGAGAGGAGGATAGCATGCGCATCGTAATGGATCGAAACACTTGCACCACCGTACTGCCTGCTTGTGAGGAATGCTTCGCCACGTTCGTGCTGCACGATTGTGTTCCCGACAGAGGCTGCATCATGGACGTGGAGGATGACGGCCGGGAGGAGGCCACGCTGGTGCTTCGCTATAACGACAACGAGGCGCAGATTGTGGTCACCGACGAAAATCGCGAGTTCCTGGCGTACGATGGATGGACCGAATACGTGGACGTCATCCCGGACTTCTTCTCCGCAGGAGAGAAGAAGCCCGAGCACCTGGTTACATAGTTCCTTTTCCCCCATTCTTGTGATATAATGTGAACATTGAAAGCCCCAGCTTTTATATCCAACGCACGTGGGTGTACCACATGCGGGCATTATACCATTACCCTCTCATTGTCATTACCATCATCGAGGAAATCCATGCTAGCCAAAGTCACCTCTCAAGTATCCCACGATTTTCGCCTGCTACAACGACAGAGGGCTAAAGCGACGAATGGCGTTGAGATGGTCGAACAGGCTCGAGCCCGAGCTGGGAAGTGACATGGTGCAGGAAATTCAACTTCCGTATGGTGCCGACACGCTCACGGTCCGCGTGCCCGAAGCCAACCTGGCGGGCGTTTTCCATCCGCAATCAATTGCGGCATGTGTAGACCCGGCTGAGGAGATCGCCCGCGTCCTCAGCCAGCCATTGGATACCCCGCCCCTTAGAGACATCGTGCAGCCGGGCGAAAAGGTGGTTATCCTGGCAGACGACCATACCCGGGCCACACCTGCGGCGCGCATCCTTCCGCTCCTGCTGAAGGAACTCCAACTTGGCGGAGTGCGGGATGAGGACGTGATGATTATGATCACGCATGGCACTCACCGCTTGAGCAGCGACGAGGAGGTGAGGCGCAAGGTCGGAGATGAGGTTTACAGGCGTTTCCGCATCGTCCAGCACCAGTGCACCGATGAGGGCAACCAGGTCTACCTGGGTTTGACCAGCCGGGGCACTCCGGTATGGGTTAACCGCTCAGTTGTCGAGGCAGACCGCCGGATCGGCATCGGCCACATCGGCCCCAGCCCATACGCAGGCTACTCGGGCGGCGGCAAGTTGATTGTCCCAGGCGTAGCCTCATTGGACACCATCAACGCCAATCACAGCCTCGTCCCTCTGGGTTTTCGCCAGCCAGGACGGGTCGACCTGCCGTGCCGCCTGGACATTGAGGAAGCCGCTGCGCTGGTGGGACTGGACATGGTTGTGGATGTGGTGTTGGGCCAGGACGAGCAGATAATTCAGGCGTTCGCCGGGACGGCAGACCGGGTCTTCCGGGAGGGACTCCCACTGGCACGGCAGGTCAGCGAGGTCGCCTGCCCGGTCGCGGTTGATGTGGCCATCAGTGCTGGTTATCCTTACGAGATGGACCTGTACCAGGCGATGCGCGCCGTCGAGTACGCCGATGCTATCGTGCGTGAGGGGGGGAGCATACTGCTGGTGGCAGCCTGTCCGGAGGGCGTCGGAGGCGAGGATTTCTACCGCCTGATGTCCGATCAGACCCGGCAGCCCAGCGACTTTCTGCGTGACGTCGTGCGCCGCAATGGCAGGGTGACTTTCAGCGTATTGGGGTATACGCTGGCCCGCATCAAGGCCGAGAAGAACCTGTACATCGTGACACAAGGCATCTCGGACGCCGAACTGGACGCGATGGGCCTTCGTCGTCCGCCCTCGCTCCGGGATGGGGTGGACGCGTTACTGTGTGAGTATGGCCCACAAACGCAGGTGGCTGTGTTCCCGATGGGTTCGTCAACGATTCCCGTCGTGGTATGATACTGAAGCAGATCATGAGTCTGGCAGGGAATCTGGGAAGGAGGGCTCCGCGTAAGTTGAATCGGTCTTAAGCCTATAAAGAAAAGAAAGGAGGAGAGTTGTCTTATGGAAGAGAAAACGACTGAGAAAGTGAGTCGTGGGACGGTGGGCCGGATTGGAGGCGCCTCCATCGCCTGGGTGACGCTCTACGGGGCGTTGTGTGGCGTCACGAGCCTTGTCCCCATCTTCCCTTACGTCGGCGGCGGCGGGTACGTGCCGCTGACCACTCCGTTTTCCGCTATCGCCCCTCTGCTTCTGGGGCCAGTAGGGGGCGTCGTGGCTGCCCTTATTGGTGGCGTCATCGGGATGTTCGTAGCACCGGCTGCCTACCCTCTGCAGGTGGTGGACGTCCTCTTGAATGCGGCGCTTCCCGCCTTCTTGGTGGCCCTGATGATTCGGGATGATCGCCTCTGGAAAATCAGCGTGCCCCTGTTCATTGTCGTCGGCATTGCTGGTTGGCTGATACCCTTCTACATCCCGGGTGCGGCGGCCGGTTTTGGCCGAGTGCCTGAGCCGCTCTATTTCATTATGGCCGCCCTATACTGGGTCCCCTCGACGATCATCGCCGCGACTCCTCTGGGTACCCGCTTGATCCCCCGCTGGGTGCGCTCGGAGAATCGCCCCGAACGCTATGGCGGCGTCTTCCTGGCCGTCGTGGCGGCGATGTTTGTGTGGTGGCTGCCCTGGACTCGCCCTTACTGGTACCTCTTCAACTTCTCAGCCGAGCTGGGCGTTGCCACTCACATTGCCTATTCCTGGTGGGTGCCGGCGTTGTCTGCTATCACGGCCGTGATCACCATCCCAATCGTCGAGGCGCTGGAGCGCAGTGGGCTGCCCAAGATCCCAGGCGCGATCTGGTGAGCGGAGGCCCTCCTTCCCCAGAGATCTGTCCCTGTCTCCCACCTCACATAGGGGATGTGACACGTGAACGATGATGCGGTCATCGCCTTGCAAGACGTCACCTTCACTTACGAAGGGGACGTAATCGCTTTACGCAACCTGAGTCTCACCGCGCATCGGGGTGAGTTTGTCGTCATATTGGGGGCCAACGGGGCCGGCAAATCCACCCTGTGCTACCTGCTCAGTGGCATCGTGCCACACATCTACGGCGGCCGGCGCCGGGGCCACGTGTCGGTGGTCGGCCTTGACCCTTGGGACGAGCCCCTTTATATCACCTCGCAGCGCTGTGGGGTGCTGATGCAGGACCCGGAAGTGCAGTTGTTCATGCCGACGCTGCGGACGGAACTGGCTTTCGGCCCGGCTAACCTGGGCATCCCTCGCGAAGAGATTCTTCGGCGCGTCCAAATGGCGCTGGAACTGGTACGGCTGGACGGGCTGGAGGAGCACAACCCGCGCGACCTTTCGGGCGGGCAGAAGCAACGCGCGGCACTGGCCGCCTTGTTGACGATGCAGCCGCAAGTCCTGGTATTGGACGAGCCCACCTCGCAACTCGACCCGGTTGGCCGCTGGGAGGTCGGTGAAGCCATCGAGCGGCTGAAACGCACCGGCGACCTGACGATCGTGATGACCACTCACGAGACAGAGGAAATCCTGCACCTGGCCGATCAGGTGCTGGTGTTGGAGCGTGGGGAGACCGTGCTCCACGGTACACCTTCGGAGGTTTTCTCGCAGACCGGGCGACTTGAGGAGGCTGGCGTCAAGACCCCGGCGCTGATCCTGGTCCAATCGAAGTTGTTGGAGACTGGCCAGGCGGGGACCCCCTGTGCGCAGCAGGTCAATTTGACTATCCCCCAGGTGGCCGACCAGGCCCGCCAGTCCATCGCGGCAGGAAGGCTGACGGTGCGCTCCCAAGCCCTTCCTCCACGGCGCCCTGCCAGGTTGGACGTCCCTCTCATCCTGGAGGCCCGCGACCTGACGGTAGAGTATCCCGGTCCGCCGCCGGTTGTGGCGTTGCGCGATGTGAGCGTTGAGATTCGCCAGGGTGAGTTCGTAGGCATCGTCGGCCAGAATGGGTCGGGGAAGAGCACGCTGGTCAAGTGTTTCGTCGGCCTCTTGCGGCCCAAAAGAGGAGAGGTCCTGTTCCGCGGGGAGAGCATTCGCCAGCTCTCGGTCGGCGAGATCGCCCGCCGCGTCGGGCTGGTGTTGCAAAACCCGGACTATCAGCTCTTCACCGCCTCTTGCCAGGACGAGATCCGTTTCGGCCTGCGCAATGTGGGTGTAGCGGCGGATGAAATGGAGCTACGGGTCGAGGAAGCGCTGCGGCTGGTGGGGCTGAGCGAGGAGGCCGACCTGTTTCCTTTCCGACTCTCCTTCGGCGACCGGCGTAAACTGGCGGTGGCGGCCACCATGGCCCTCGAGCCCGAGGTATTGATTATGGACGAGCCAACTACAGCCCAGGATCATCGGGGACGCTACCAGTTGGCCGAATTGGCCAGGCGCTTCCACGCTGAAAAGCAGGGCACAGTGCTGATGATCACCCACGACGTGGACTTGATCGCCCGCTATGCCCAGCGGCTGATCGTGCTGCACGAGGGCCAGGTGTTGCTGGACGGCCCCACCGCCGAGGTTTTCACTCAGGTAGGGACACTTAAGCAAACTTTCGTCGTCCCGCCGGTGGCCGCTCAATTAGCCGCCGCGCTGGCCGCGTGGGGTGTGCCGCCCCAGGTGATGACCCTGGAGGAACTTTACCAGGTATTGGTGCCACAGCCAGGCGTGGAGGAGGTGAGGTAGATGCAACCCGTATTCCGCTATATCCACCTCGACACGCCCATTCACCGGCTGCACCCATTGGTCAAAATGGCTTACGTGCTGCTGACGCTGGTGCTGGTGATGTACCCCATCCGGCTCAGCGATATCTTGATCCTGCTCATCTGGCTGGGCCTATCGGGGGTGTTGTGGACGGTGGCCCGCATCGAACTGCGCCGTTTTACGACGCTGCTCAAGATTCTGCTGGGCACGTTTATCTTCCTGATTCTGATTCAGGGCTTCACCTATCGGGGTGGCAGCACGCCGTTTATCACCTTCGGCCACCTGAAACTGTGGGAGGCGGATCTGGGGGTGATCACACGAGAAGGGGTCTGGTTCGGCATCGTGCTCTCCGTGCGCGTCCTGGTGGCGACCTCGTCGTTGCCGCTGTTTGTCATGACGACGCCTACTTCGGCGATTATGACGGCCATGGGTAAGTTGCGCGTCCCGCAGACCGCCACTTTTATGCTCGTCAGCGCCCTCTCGTTTACCACCTTGCTGTTTGAGATGTGGGACTCGATCGTGGATGCGCAGAAGCTGCGTGCCTTTGACATAGATGCTATGAACTTCGTCAAGCGCGCCGTCAAGGCCTACATTCCGATCATCACACCGCTGATCCTGTTGTTGTTCCGCAGGGCTAACGACTTCCAGATCGCGATGGAAACCAAGGGGTTCGGCGCCCCGGTCCAAGCCACGGCGATTGATACTCTGACCAGTCGTCCGGCGGACTACCTTTGGCTGGCCTTCATCGTGGCCGTCTTCATATTGTGTACGGTGCTCAAGTTTGCGTGACATATGAAACATAGCGTATCAGGGAGGAGCGAATGGTGAAGGATCATCCCTCATATGATGAACTGGTCGCGCGCCTGGACGACCTGCTGGCGCCCTGCCTGGCGCAGGATTGGCCCAACCTGCCGGCCGAGCGCGCCGAAGGGGTCAGCGTGATCGACCCTGACGGGCGGCGCTATCTCGACTTCCTCTCCGGCTTCGGTGCCTGCAACGTGGGGCATAACCACCCGCGCGTCGTGGCGGCGGCTCGCGAGCAGATGGAACGGATGGTCCACGCTCCCCTGGGAGTGATCGCCCCCGAAACGACGCTGCGACTGGCCTGGGAGTTGGGGCAGATCATCCCCGGCCATGCCGATATGTTCTTCTTCGGCAACAGTGGAGCCGAGGCGGTCGAAGGGGCGCTGAAGCTGGCCCGCTATGTGACCGGGCGGCGTGGGATCATCGCCTTTTTAGGCGGGTTCCACGGACGCACCCTGGGAGCTGCCGCCGTCACCTCATCCAAAGTGAAGTATCGCACCGGCCACGGCCCTTACTTGCCCGACGTCTACTTTGCCCGCTTCCCCTACCCTTATCGCTCGCCTGCCCCGACCGCGGAGGCCTGTGGGCAGGAAGCCCTGGAGGACATTGAG
>JAHELX010000017.1:6313-27353 GCA_024643945.1 Anaerolineales bacterium | reverse complement strand
ATCCCAGCATTGACAACCAGCGTGAAGAGGCCCAAGGTGAGGATGATCAACGGACAGGTCAACAGCGTCACCAACGGGCGGATGAGGGCGTTAACCAGTCCAAAGATGAGCGCCGTCACCGCCAACACCTGCCAGCCGCCGTCCACGTGGATGCCCTGTACCAAAGCAGCCGCCACGCCCAAGGCCACGGCGTTGATAATCCAACGAATCAGCAGATTACGCATTGTTTCGTTTACTCGATGTAGATCTGGACCCGCTCGTTATCCTCGTCATCTTCCACCTCGACGATCTTGCCCTGCGCCCCCTCTTTGATGGCCTGCATAATTTCATTCAGATCCATGTTTTCCATCTCCGGGGCAAAACGAGCGCCCATTTTCATGCCAAAATTCACCAGCCCCATCGGCAAGTTGACGTTGACCTTGGCACGCCCAGTCTTCAGGTCGGTGACGCGGATACGCATCCAGCGGGCCTTGCCGCCAGATGCGGGTCCTTCACTCTTTTCCGCACCCTCTTCCAGGGCTGCCAGCAACTTGGCTCCTTCCTCGGCTGTGATGGTACCAGCCTCGATCATTTTCAAAATTTGCATACGTTCTTCTGTGAGTGACATAGGGTCCTCCTATGATATTAAAGTTTAGCATTGGGCAACACAATCCGCAAAATCGTCTCCGCCCCTGAACTGCCCGAGTCTGCGCCCCATTGCCAGCCCCAGACCGTCAGTCAATAGTGCGCACTCTTCGATTCGCCGCCGAGACCCCGGTTGCAATCAGCACGATGGCACCCGCAGCCGCGAACAAGAGGGTGGCGTGTAAGTCGACCAGGGCGCCCGCAATCGCGAAGGAAAGCGGCGCCAAACCGAGCGAAGCGAGCATCACCAGGCTCATCACCCGCCCCAGCATCTGGGGATCGGTTCTCCCTTGGAGCCAGGCGATCATCACTACGTTAACGAAGCCGCTTCCCAGGCCCATAGCGCCGATTACCACAGAGGCCAGCACGACGTTTGGCGCAATGCCGAGTAGTGACAGACCAGCGCCGAGCGCCCCCGCGATACCTAGCAGTAGCCGGCCCCGCTGTCGTGGCTGTCCGATTAAACCGGCCACCAACGTGCCCAGCAACGCACCGCCACCCCAAGCCGAGAGCATCATCCCGAACGCTACAGGTCCGCCCACGAAGCGATGATCAGCCAGCGACGCCAGGCCGACGTTGAAGGGACCGACGAAGGAAAAGTCGACAGCCGCAACGATGAGCAAGATGGCTCGGGTCACCGGATCGCTCCATGCATAGTGTAGCCCCTCGCGAATGGCAGTCATCAGGCCATCCGGCTTGATGGGCTTGGCAGCCGCGCTTGCATCTCTATGGGAGGTTGGGGTCCCCGGGTTGTTGTCCCCTTTCATCAGCCAGAGTGCTACGGTCGCGATGACAAACGTGACTGCATCAATGCCGAAAGCTGACGCCACACCCACGACAGAGATCAGGAAACCGGCTGGCGCCGGGCCAATGAGCACGCTTAGCTGAGCTGTCCCACGCAACAAAGCGTTGCTGGTTTCTAATTGGTCCTTCTTGACGAGTGCCGGGACAATGGTCATAAAGGCGGGGTGGAAGAAAGCGTCTACCAGCCCGAAGATGATTGCCAGGAGGTAAAGGTGCCAGAGTCGGATGGCTCCGAACAGAACGAGTCCGGTGATGAGACCGACCAGCGCGGCACGCGCAGCGTTGGAGACGAGCATGAGCGTCCGCGGAGAAAGCCGGTCACTCATCGCACCGCCGACGGCCATAAAGACGGCACGCGGAATCGAAGCTGCCATCAGGACCGTCCCGAGAGCGAGGCCAGAACCGGTTAACTGCAATGTAAGCCACGCCAGAGCCACGAAGTGAAACTGGTCGCCGAGAAGAGAGATGCTCTCGCCCAACCAGAGCAGCCGGAAGTTGCGCACCTCAAGCGGCCGCCATAGAGTGATCTTACGTACGTGCTGCAACACACGCGGTGTGACACTCATAACGTTATCCATCCTCAAGTCGTTGATTATGCTGCGCCCCGCAAGCGGCGGGCTGCTTCTTCGGTGGTGATCTCACCCGCCGCCAGCGCTGCTAAGACTGCTTGGCGGGCCTCGGCTGTTACGGGCGCTTCCTCCTCCTCGTCTACCTCATAGCCCAGGGCACGAATAACGTCGTGTAGACGGCTGCGCACTGTGGGATAAGAAAGCCTCAACTCTTCTTGCACTCGGTTGAGCTTACCCTGACACCGGACGAAAGTCTCCATGAAGTGCAGTTGCTCCGGTGACAGTTCGTAAAATCGGCCCAGGCTAAAATGGCCTTCCAGCGCCGTGTCGCAGTGGCGGCAATAGAGCCGGGTCACTTCTAGCGTCTGCCCGCAAACCGGGCAGCGCCCGATGACGGGATACATAGCCACGCTCCTTTCGGATCTAATCTGATGTAAAGATTTTATCACATAAGTTTGTATTTGTCAATATTGATTTCAATATTATCAAATATATATGCAATAAAATCAAGGGTGGATTCGTATTCTATTATATGGCGGGCACACGCGGATTGACTCTGGCCTGGGAATGCGATGTTTAAGACTATCTGGAGAAGCCATTGGCCAAAGTGCTGATCTCGCTGAAATCGGCTGCGGCCACGCCGTTTCCTGGGAAGATTGATTGCTGTGCCTTTCACAATCCGAGGGGTGTCGTATAATAGCATCCTCGTACATTGAATTTCCGAAGACAGTGCATGGCAGGTTACCCTTACCGTGCCGAGTCTCCAGACGCGTAGGTGTAAAACGTGCACACGTTCAGCCCGGCGGGAGGTTGATGGCGAGTACGGCCTCACCATGCGGAAGATTGCGAGTTTGGAGGAGAAAACACCATGATAGCAGCCATTATTGGCGGTATAGTTGGCGCCGCCGTCTTCGCCTTCATCCTATATACCGGCTGGGAACGGATGCTCACCCGTTGGCGCGACACGGAAGATCCATTGCAGCGAGCGGCCCAGATAGTGGTGGCAGCCCTTTCTAACCTGGGTTTGCTGGGGCTGCTGACAGCGGGGGGGGCGCAGTAGCCACGTTCCTGGTCTACCGGGAAGACAACGTCTTGTTGATGACATTAGCGCTGGTTAGTGGTGGGGTGTTCATTGGCTCCTTTGTATTGGGCTTCTTGCTTGCGCTCTTCATCACTGGTGCCAGCGGAGGCCGCCCGCCACAAAAGAGTCGGTCACGGAAGAAGCACAAACGTAAGAAACGACGGTGATGGTGTAAATGCCCCGGGCTATAAAGCTGGGGCATTTTTGTTTATCTTCTGCTAACAACAAACACCCCCATTTGCCCCAATGGGGGAAACGCCCCATGCCTTCCCGGTTCTTACCCCCATTCAGGTCTCCTTGAGGCAGAGTCGCTCCTCCAAAATGGGTGTAATCCCATATGGAAGTGACTGGCCCAATATATTAAAGTAGGTATAGAAAACGGCTCAGCTTTTCTATATGAAAGGGAGGTGAACCACGATGGAAGTGTTGATGACAGCGTTCGCTTTGATCGGGCTGACTATTCTCCGTTTTGGGGTGCCCATCTTGGTGATCTGGCTGCTGAGCAGGGCCTTGAAGTATGTCATACCCTCACCATCCTGACCGGGAGCAAGCGACTATACCCAACGCACTTAAGTTGCCAACCTGAGGATAACGGAGGATACACCATGGTAAGATCGACGATCGCTACCCACAAGGGTGGCGCAATCGGGCGGCTGCTTCTGGTCAGTTGCCTGATTGTGTTGCTTGGCTTCTTTTTGCCGGCCACGGTCTTGTCTGCGCCACCCCAACCAGGCTATGAAGGACCTGAGAAGTGCGCCGAATGTCACTCAGCAGAAACAGAGGCCTGGCAGAATTCACCTCATGCCAAAGCGATGACGACCATCAACGAGACGTTGCAGTTAGCCTGTAGTGAAGACTTGGCAACTCCAGAATGCGACTGTCTCACTTGCCACACGACCGACTTTAACCCCGCTGATCGCACCTACGCCCACGCTGGGGTGACGTGTGAGGCCTGTCATGGCCCGTACGTCGAAGACCATCCCAAGAACGGTGTGATGCACTTAGATGTCGACTCGTCCGTCTGCAGTGACTGCCACGTTGACACCTATGAGCAATGGAAGGATAGCCCTCACGGTCAGTCTGGCGTGCAATGCATCGGTTGTCATCTCTCGCACTCACAGGACTTTCGGTTGACTGACGAAGCATTGTGCGGCGCCTGCCATCGCAACCAATTGGAAGATTTTGCTCACAGCGTTCATAGCGCTCAGGATATTACCTGTACTGACTGCCACCTCTCGACGGTAACGTCCCCTGAGACAGTGGCCCTGGCCAGTATTCACGAGCCCATCGGCGGCACGGCAGCTCCCAGCCATCGATTCTCGGTGGTGTCATCGCAGGCGTGCGCTGGTTGCCACGGGCAGGCCATTCACGAAGATGCCTTACCCGGTGGTGTGTCTCAGGCGGCTACCAGTGTCCAGTTGCCATCAACCACGACCGGCCCAGCGCCGGAACTGGTGTCCGAATTGGAGGCTGCAGAGCAGGCCAACAAATCCCTGAAGGTGATGACATTGGTCAGTCTGGGGCTAGGGTTGGGAATCGGCGGCATGCTGGGGGTCGTCTTTATGCTCGTCGTTGGCTACGTCAGTCAAGGGAGGGCTAAGCAATGAGTGCCCCAAACCAGCCCAGACTTTTCCCCGAAGGCCTGCCCCCCCGGCCCGACCGCCGGGGCGGCCCAGGGGAGACCCATAGGTGGGCTCGACGTGATTTCCTCAAAATGATGGGCGTCGGGATCGCAACCGCCACGACGGTCGGGCTTTTCACCGGCAAGGCATATCCAGTTTATGCCAGCGAAACGCCAGGGTCACAAACCTGGGGCATGTTGATTGATCTGACGCGTTGCGCCGGCTGTAACTCATGTGCGCTGGCGTGCAAAGAGAGCAACAACCTGCCCCATTCCGACGTTGTGCCCCAGGCACTCGATAGCGATACATATACTTTTGTGGATGTGCGCCAGGTAGTCACAGCCAATGGGGAGCTCGAGACACGCTACGTGAAGCGTCAGTGCATGCACTGTTTAAATGCTGCCTGTGTCTCTGCCTGTCCGGCGGCGGCTATGCACAGCAGTGGCCAGGGACCAGTCGTCTATCGTCCCAATCGTTGTTTGGGCTGCCGCTACTGCCAGGTTGCCTGTCCCTTCGGCGTACCCCGTTTCGATTGGGACAATGGCATCAATCCAGTGATTAGTAAATGCTGGATGTGCTATGATCGGCTGCAAGCGGGGCAGAATCCAGCCTGCGCCGAGGCCTGCCCTACCGGGGCATTGCGCTTTGGTCAGCGAGAGGAATTACTGGTCCAAGCACACGCTCAAATTGCTTCTAATCCTGACCGCTATGTCGATCACGTTTTCGGCGAATTCGAGGTGGGTGGGACTTCCATGCTCTACCTGTCGAACGTGCCTTTTGAACAACTGGGATTCCCAACTGGCCTGCCGCGAACTGCCCCGCCTGAAGAGACCGAGAAAATTATGTCTAAACTTCCTTACGTAATAACCGGCGTGGCGGCTGTGATGACAGGTAGTGCCGTCTATACTCATCTCAGGCCTGCAGAATCCGTTCAGGAGCACGAGATGTCGCCGGACATGCAATCGCCCTTTCCATCTGACGGGCAGGAGGAGTAAGCGATGGAAATGTTAGCTTCCCCGCTGTTGTGGGCTGTCCTCGCCCTTAGTATCGGAATTCCGGTGCTGTTCATTATGGGCGTACGTTACGTGGCCTATCGCCTGGCTGGGCGGCCGGGCACCGTGTCGTCGCCGGCCACAGAAGCATTCCCTATCCCTACCCTTCGCTTTGCTTCACGTTGGCAGGCCCTGCGCACGTTGCTCTTGGTGCTTGTGTTAGGCACAGGCACAGGGATCATCCTGCTCCGTTTTGTGTACGGCATCGGCGCTGTCACCAATCTTAGCGACCAGTTCCCGTGGGGGTTATGGATCAGCTTCGACGTGATGAGTGGTGTTGCCCTGGCGGCTGGCGCCTTCGTCATTGCTGCTACGGTGCACATCTTCAGGATCGAACGTTTCGAGCCGTTGGTCAGGCCGGCGATCTTAACCGGCTTGCTGGGCTACCTGCTGGTCGTTGCGGGCCTGGTCGTAGACCTGGGCAGGCCCTATAACGTCTGGCGGCCACTGGTTCACTGGCAGCATTATTCGGTGCTGTGGGAAGTGGGCGTCTGTGTCGCCACCTACACTACTGTACTCCTCATCGAATTCCTGCCCGTCGTTCTTGAACGATTGAACACTATCAAGGCCATCACCAAACGCCTGCCGACCGTGCTGCTCTATCGTCTGCTCAAGAAAATCTCCATCGGGTTCGTCATCCTGGGCGTCGTTCTTTCGACGTTGCACCAATCATCCTTGGGCTCGTTGTGGGTGCTGTTGCCCGAAAAGTTGTATCCACTGTGGTACTCGCTATACTTGCCGGTTTTCTTCTGGATCTCGGCTGTTGCCGTCGGCCTGGCGATGACCATTGTGGAGTCGACTCTCAGCTCCAAAGCCTTTCAGCGCGGGCTGGAGATCGACTTGCTGGCCGATCTGGCCAAGGCTGCCTCGGTGGTCTTATTCATCTACCTGGTCGCGCGAGGGGCAGACCTCATCGCGCGAGGCGCCTGGCCACTACTCTTCGAGCCGAACTTGCAGGCTATCGCCTTCTGGATAGAGATGGGGCTGGGGGTGCTGGTGCCAGCGATCTTATTTGCTATAAAACCGTTGCGCCATAAGCCTGGGGTGCTCCTTGGCGGGGCGCTAATGGTGGTGCTCTTCGGCGTCGTTCTCAACCGCCTGAACGTCGGGATCGTGGGCCTGTGGCCCTATACCGGCCAGATCTACTTCCCCTCGTGGATGGAGATTGTCGTTACCATCACCCTGGTCAGCTTTGGTGTGATTGCCTTTGGCCTGGCCGTCAGATATCTGCCTGTCTTCCCCGAAGAGCGGTAGAGAAGCCTATTTCTTCAGCCTCTTGTCAAGAGAATATCCGTCATAAGGTGCCGGGTGCCGTTAGGTGCCCGGTACCTTTTTGTTTATTTGGAGGACTCAGGAATTCTTTTGTCAGCCACCAGCTTATGGCTCCACCACCATCGCCAGCTCCATCTCCCACGCCAGCGGTTCTCCTCCTGCCGGAAACCGGCGTGGGCTATGTTAGAACAAGACCTCTATGGCCTCTAATAACCTTACCTGGTCTGGGATTTCTGGTGGGTCGGGTGATTTACCGTTACTTGCATAAATAGAGGTGATGATCCCGTGTTGGCGACTGAAAGTCCTCTCGACGGGAGAGGACTTTCAGTCGCTTGATTTTATGGGGACTCAAGAGTGGGACTTAAAGAGGTGGGGTGACAATCGTTGCAAGTGCTGACAAAGACAGCAAAGGAGTGGCCGGTGACTGCGTGCCCCTTCACTGCATCGCTGATGTCATCATTCGGGCGTGCCAGGTGGCAGTCAATGCAACGAACGTTGGCCTCAATGTGGACAGTATGGGTAAAGTCTTGTGTCCGATCCTGGTGACAGCCGGCGCATAGGGAATTGGTGGTGGCTGCCGCTCGCGTTTTCTGGGTGTGGACTTCGTGACAGTCCACGCAGGTCACGCCAACTTTTCCGTGGCGACTCGACTCCCATTCCAGCATCGTGCTGGTGTGGCATGTGCCGCACAGGTCTTCGGAGGTGGCAATCGCCATACTCTCTTGTGGATGTCCTGGGCGGTAAGGACCGTGACACGCCTCACAGGTCACACCGGACAGGACAAACTGCCCAGTAGTAGTATTGTAACCTGTGGTATGACACGCGAAGCATTCACCTGGCTCTTCTACTTGCTGCAAGTAAACCTGGAAAATGGGATCAAATGAGGCTTCAGCGTGAGTAGTATGTGTCCAGGCTTGGAATTCTGCCTCATGACATTCGCGGCAACGCTGTGGACTTTGATAGTTGCCAAAGATGGAAAACGCCTCATTCCCTGTTTCGACCTCAAGGGCCAGAGTCCCTGGCGGCCAAAGTAGTGTCAGAGAGATGGTGCTGGCTACAATGAAAAACGAAACTGCCAAAGCCAGCCAGTGGCTCTGGCGCCTCATATTATGAAGGTCAAACTTGAACATTGGTAACCTAGCTTGCCAGACTTTGTGCTACCTGTCTTAGAGAAAACTGTTCACAATTGTAACATTCTGCGGGCAACCGGCCTTCGCTGCGGCGGCGTGCCATCCAACACGGGATGTCAGGTTGTTTGGGGGCAGCGCAGTTGGCGCGGACGGCTTCATCACATCCCTTTAGCGACCAGCAAGATGGCCTGCCTGCCTTAAGCAATCTTGACTCGCCGATGATTTTTTCTTCTGGCTGGCTTGCTTCCCACTGAGCCCACGCCTCAGCCTGCCATTTGGCATCCAGGCGGCGTAAGAAGTATCCCACGGCCAGGGTAATCGCCAGTGGCACTCCCAGTCGCAAGATGAACATGCCCGCAATGGTCGCCGCATCCAGCAGCCAATCCATAGCAACTCTCCCAGAACGAGGCGATTAGATCTCGTTTGTATTAATTCTAACATAAACTTATCACGTTCCATGGAGAGTGTCCATAGGGCAATCCCCCCATTTAACAATGGGGTATGTGACCCAGGCTATGGCAAGAACTTCAAGTGATGGTAATCAGTCCTTTTTCGATAGCGTATTTCACCAGTTCTACCCGGCTGTGCAAATTCAGCTTACGCATAATATTTTCGCGGTGCCGGTCTACTGTTTTAACGCTGATAACCAGCGCTTCGGCAATTTCTCGGTTGGTGTATCCTTCGGCGATATAGGTCAGTACCTCACGCTCACGAGGCGTTAATTCTTTGGCAGTAGGGGCCAGACCAGCCTCAGCTCGTTGCAGAAAATCCTTGACTAGCAATCCGGCCAGGGTGGGGTAGAGAAACACGTTTCCTTGACTGACCACCCGGATCGCCGAAACCAGGTCGTCGGGCGCAGCACGCTTGGGTATATAGCCCGACGCGCCCGCTTGCAGCATCTCAAAGAAGTACTGTTCATCCTCATGCATTGTCAGGGCCAGCACGGCGGTATCGGGGCTAACTTCTTTGATGCGGCGCGTCGCCTCGATGCCGCTCATGCCGGACATCACTACGTCCATTAGCACTACGTCTGGCTTGAGTTCGTGGATGGCCTTTAGTGCCTCTTCACCACTCCCTACCTCACCAACGATTTCCATATCCTTTTCGGCCTGAAAGAGCATGCGCAATCCAGCCCGCACAACCTGGTGATCATCGACCAACAATAGTTTAATCTTCGGCATCTTGTACCTCCGCCATCAAAGGAATAGTCACTCGGATGTGCGTGCCGCGTCCAGGCCTGGAGTCGATCTCGCACTGCCCGCCTAATAGCAAGGCTCTCTCTTGGATCCCCAGCAAGCCCCAGCCGGCTCGTCTATCACCTCGCAACGTCTTGTCCAGATCAAAACCGCGACCGTCGTCTTTGATTATCACGCAGACTTGCGCTGGATAGATTTCCAGCTTAACACCAGCCTGTGAAGCATTGGCGTGCTTGGCAACGTTGATCAACGCTTCCTGAGCGATGCGGAATAAGACGGTTTCGTATTCCGCCGGCAGCCGGGACCGGTTTCCTTCCACAGCGAAGTTGGTGCAAATCGCGTAACGTTTTTCAAACTCCTGGACATACCATTGTAGGGCGGCCACTAGTCCCAGGTCATCCAATTGCGACGGGCGCAAGTCGGCGATGATGTGCCGCAATTCGCCCAACGCATGGGTGCCGAATGATTTCAGTTCTTTTATCTGCTCGACTGCTAATGACGGATCGCTTTGCAGAATTGTTTCCACGCCACGCAGTCCCAGGGCGATAGCGGTCAGCGATTGCCCCGTTGCATCGTGCAGTTCACGGGCGATACGCTGCCGCTCTGCCTCTTGCGCCCCAACCACTTGATGCAGCAATTCAGCCAGCATCATCTCCCGTTCCTGTGCTTCTTGGTAGAGGCGAGCATTTTCAATAGAAAGGCCTAGCTGTTGGGCTATGCCCAGCATTAGTTTGAATTCGTCGAACGAGAGCCCCTTTTCTTCATTGACGTTTGTCTGTCCCAACACGATACTGCCGATCACCTGTTGCCGGGCGCTCAGTGGTAGGCTGAGTATACTCACCGGGCTCGCATGATGTCGGCATTCCTGCTCCTGTAGCGCTTCTTCGGGAGGAAATTCAATGATAGTCCCATCCAGGTGCCTGCACATAGCCATTGCCTTTGCCACACATCTCTCGCCCAGGTCCAGAGCCGAGACATACTGTGACTCCTTCCTGTCCAGATCATCCGTAGAGGAAAAGCCAATCGAAGCTCTCACCCGTAACCTGCTGGTCTCTCGCCTGACCAGTAGAATCATGCCGGCATCAGGGAATTTGAGGCTATAAACGATTTTTTCCAGGGCATGATGCAACCTGTCCTGCAAGCTCATGGGTGCTGCCAGCAGATTCGACAAATCCAGGAGCAGTGAGAGTTCGTGTGCCGTCAGCCGTAATTCCTCATTCAAGCGCTCCATCTCGCGTGTGACGCGACGCTCCGCCTCGAGTGCTGCCCCCTGGGCCATCAGTTTGGCCTGGTTGGCCTCCTCAAGCCGCCGCTGGCTTTCCAGTTCGAAGGCGTTGAGAGCGCGCACCATGTAAAACGCGAGGATAGCGGCCATCACTCCCCGAAAAAGCTGCACCGGGATGCCAAACCACTGCAAAAAAAGTGTGCTGTTGATAATTGTAGATGGCATGAGCAGTGTTTGTCGAACAAAAATTTGACCGACCACGCCATAGAGAAACAAAGCCATTGCACACCAAACCAGGTCGCGCCCAAATTGCGGCATACCATGCTCGCGAAAGGTGCGTTGCTGTGTCATCAGCGCCCACGTCCCCAGAAAAGCGCCAGGCACTCCCAGGCTATAGCGCGCCAAGACGTCGGCCAACGCGACATTCTGCTCGGGGGGGGGCTTGAGCGCTGTGGTCACTACCAATAGGCTCAACGCCCATAGGCCAGCCATGCCTGAAACGGGGAGGACCACTCGCCAACGCCCGCTTGGTTCGGGACTTAAGAGCAAAATCCCAAAAGCTAACAACATCATAAACGATAGCCCTAGAATCCCAAGCCTGACCACCTCCTGCGGAATAGTGGGCGTGTATCCGCCGGTCAGCGTAGCAATCTTCTGGAACATCTCGATCCATTCGTGAACGCCGTGTAGAATGCCAAAAGCTGCCAGCGGGCGAATAGCTTGCGCAAACCTAAACCTCGACGTCCGTTGGCTGGCTAACATCAGCGCCAGCCCCATAGTAAAAAAGGCTAGCCCATAGAAAAAGAAAACAACGATGATGTTTCGTACGAAGAAAGCGGAAATGGGATTCATATTCCGTGCCAGCAGAAGGTTGCGACGCGCGGGGTACGGGTGGTTATTGTCAGTCGGCCTCGTCTTTGACTTCTAGGCGCTCGATGAGCTTCTGCAGTTCGACGTTCACCTGCTTCAGTGCGTTGGTAATCTGCGGACGGGCCTCATCTGCTGCCTTCTCGGTGGCCTTTCGGGCCGACTCGGCCGCTTTTTGCGCCTCCGCTTTGATCTTTTGCGTCTCCGGTTTAGACGCCGCTTTGCTTACTGCCACCGACACCTCATCGGCCAGTGCTTGTAGCCCATCCCTGAGCGACTCGAGTTGCTGCTGGGTTTCTTCACTCTCCCACAACGCATTGAAAGCTGTCGCCAGCGACTCACCCAGTTGTTTGAACTGGCGGCCGACTTCCTCCCATGCTTGATGAGTTTCGGACCAGGATTGTTTGGCCTCAGATGCTTCTGTATTGTTTGTCGGTTCCTCGTTCATAATTCCCTCCTTGCATCCATATCCTATTCTCCCAATGCTCGCCGTCTGCCCACGTAACGGATTGCAGCCCAGCAATCAGTACCCACCCAGGATTGGCAGCCTTGATTTTCTCATTCTATCACACATCGAGCCGAAAAGAAAGTAAATATCACTTGCATTGTCTCCTGCCCCTAACGTGTGTTATAATTGCCTGCGGCCATATCCCCACCGTCGTGGGCAGGGGACGTCGCAACGAATCACAAGACCCGGTGTTGTTATCAGGGGCGACTCAGACCACCAATTACAGGAGGCATTATGACTCTCGACCCCAAAATCAAGCGCCTGCGTGACTTGAAAGCGCAAGCCAGACTGGGCGGCGGTCAGCAGCGTATCGATCGACAGCATAAGGCGGGTAAACTAACCGCACGCGAGCGGCTGGACTTGCTGCTCGACGAGGGCTCTTTCCGCGAACTGGATGCCTTTGTAACCCACCGGGCGACAGGCTTTGGCGTCGAAAAGAGCAAGCCCCTGGGCGATGGGGTAGTCACCGGCTACGGCACCATCAACGGTCGCCTGATTTACGTATTTTCCCAGGATTTCACTGTCTTTGGTGGTAGCTTGGGACAGGCCCACGCCAGCAAAATCTGCAAAGTCCTGGACCTGGCTATGAAAAACGGCGTGCCAGTTATCGGCCTGAACGATTCGGGCGGGGCACGTATCCAAGAGGGTGTCGTCTCGCTGGGCGCTTATGCCGACATCTTCCTACGTAATGTGTTGGCTAGCGGCGTTATCCCCCAGATTTCGTGCATTATGGGGCCATGCGCTGGCGGGGCTGTCTATTCGCCAGCTATGACCGATTTCATTATTATGGTGAAAAACACCAGTTACATGTTTGTCACCGGGCCGGACGTGGTTAAGTCAGTGACACACGAAGAGGTGACCTTCGACGAGTTGGGTGGGGCCTGGGTACACAACACCGAAAGCGGCGTGGCTCACTTTGCTGCCGAGAATGAGGAAGATGCAGTCTACATCATCCGCCGCCTGATGAGCTTTTTGCCGCAGAACAATATGGAAGACCCTCCCATCATTCCCTGCCAGGATGACCCGCTACGCACCGACGATGTCCTTGATACCATCATCCCCGACAACCCCAACAAACCATACAATATGAAGCAGATCATCCGCTCGGTGGTGGATAACGGTGATTTTTTAGAAGTAATGGAGCATTACGCGCAAAATATCATCGTTGGCTTTGCCCGGCTCAACGGGCGGTCGGTTGGCATCGTGGCCCAGCAGCCGGCGGTGCTGGCCGGTGTCCTCGATATTAACTCATCTGCCAAAGGGGCGCGCTTTGTGCGCTTCTGTGATGCTTTCAATGTCCCTCTGGTCACCTTTGAGGACGTGCCCGGCTTCCTGCCGGGTGTGGCCCAGGAACATGGCGGCATCATCCGCAATGGAGCCAAGCTCCTCTATGCCTATTGCGAAGCCACAGTGCCTAAAATCACCGTCATCACCCGCAAAGCTTACGGCGGTGCCTACGACGTGATGTCCAGTAAGCACATCCGGGGCGACATCAACCTCGCCTGGCCCACGGCCGAGATCGCCGTGATGGGGCCAGAAGGCGCCATCAATATTCTCTACCGGCGTGAACTGGCCGAGGCCGAAGAACCGGACGCCCTGCGTGCTCAACTTGTTGAGGAATATCGTGAGACCTTCGCCAATCCTTATGTGGCTGCCAGTTGGGGTTACATTGACGATGTGATTGAGCCCACTCAGACTCGCCCTAGGCTCATCAACGCGTTGGAGATGCTGCAAAACAAGCGAGATGAGAACCCGCCTAAGAAACACGGGAATATCCCATTGTGAGAAGCAGTGGTTGAGGCTGAGGCTGAGGTTAAGGCTAAGGCTGAGGCTAAGGTTGAGGTTCGCCTTAACCTCAACCTCAACCTTAACCTCAACCTCAACCTCAACCTCAACCTCAACCTCAACCTCAACCTCAACCTCAGTAAAGGTGGAGTAACCTATGCTCAGGAAAGTGTTAGTCGCCAATCGAGGCGAGATTGCAGTGCGCATACTGCGCGCTTGCCAGGAGTTGGGTCTGGACACGGTGGCCGTGTATTCCGACGTCGACCGCATCGCGCCTCACGTGCGCCGGGCGCAGGAGGCGTATCCCATTGGCCCGGCGCCTGCCACCGAAAGCTACCTTTGCATAGATAAAATCATTGATGTGGCCAAAAAATCGAGGGTCGATGGGATTCATCCCGGCTATGGATTCCTCGCGGAAAATGCCGACTTCGCCCAGGCAGTGTTGGACGCTGGCCTCATCTGGATTGGTCCGCCTCCGGAGGCGATCCGGCTGATGGGGGACAAAGTCGCCGCTCGCCAAACAATGGCGGTCGCTGGCGTTCCCATTGTGCCCGGCACTCAGCGGGACCTGAGCGATGGCGAATTGGTGGCAATGGCCGATAGTGTCGGCTACCCGCTGCTGGTAAAGGCGGCAGCCGGCGGCGGCGGCAAAGGCATGCGCGGCGTTTACCAGCGTCAGGACTTGCTCGACTGTATCCGGACTGCCCGCAATGAGGCTCGGGCCGCCTTTGGCGACGACCGCATTTATCTGGAGAAGCTGGTGGACGGGGCGCGTCACATCGAGGTGCAGGTGCTGGCCGATACCTACGGCAATGTTATTCACTTGGGCGAGCGCGAGTGTTCTATTCAGCGACGTCACCAGAAACTCCTCGAGGAGGCTCCCTCCCCGGCCCTGACCGATGAACTGCGTGCCCAGATGGGGGAGGTTGCCATCAAGGCGGCTCGGGCAGCCGGCTACGTCAGCGCCGGTACTATCGAGTTCCTACTGGAGCGGGATTACACCTTCTACTTTCTGGAGATGAATACCCGTTTGCAGGTGGAACATCCCGTAACTGAGATGGTCACTGGCGTGGATATTGTGAAAGAGATGCTGCGCGTTGCTGCCGGGCGCAAGTTGCGCTACACTCAAGATGACATTCGGCTTAACGGCTGGGCCATCGAATGTCGCATCCTGGCCGAGGATCCGTATCATAACTTTCTCCCTTCCACTGGCAAGATCGCCGGACTGTGGGAGCCAACCGGCCCGGGCGTGCGGCTGGAGAGTGGCGTTTACCAGGGGATGGAAGTCTCCCCCTATTATGATTCACTCATCGCCAAACTGGTGGCATGGGGCGAGACGCGTGGCGAGGCTATCCTGCGTATGCGACGCGCGCTTACCGAATATCGGATCATCGGCATCAAGACTACTATACCCCTTCACATCCAAGTTATGGACAGTACTCGCTACCAGGGAGGACAACTGGATACCAGTTTCCTGGAGCAGCATTTCACCATAGACGAAGCACCGCGCTCTGATCACGTGAAGATGGCCGCCATCGCCGCCACACTCCTGGCTCACCAACAACACCAGCAGGCGCTTCTGCTTCAGCAGCGCGGCTCCAGCCCCTGGAAACTGGCCGGGCGCAAACGCACGCTCCGCCGACCATTGTAGTCGAGTATCTGAGACTGAGATTAGAGAGATGAAATATATCGCAATCGTCGGTGACCAAGAATTTACCATTGACGTGAACCGCGAAGGAGAAGTGACCGTCAACGGCACGACCTACGCCGTAGATATGCAGGGCGTTGGCAGCGAGTGTCTGTATTCCCTTATCGTTGACGGCAAATCATACGACATCTTCATTGACGAGCGAGATGAGAATTTCCTGGTGGTGATGTGGGGGGGGCTGTTTGAGGTACAAGTTCAGGACGAGCGGACGCGTCGGCTGGCCGGTCTGCGACGTGGTCCCGTGGCGCCGGTAGGTGAAGTGCTGGTCAAGGCCCCTATGCCCGGCGTGGTGACTGAGGTGCCGGTTCGCGAGAACCAGCCGGTCGAAGCCGGCGAAATTGTTGTGGTACTGGAGTCGATGAAGATGATGAACGAGTTCAAAACGCCACGGGCTGGTGTCGTCCACAATGTCCGCGTCAAGGTGGGCGACAAAGTAGATCAGAATCAGATTATGGTGACTATCTCCTGATATCAGTTACCTGGCCGATGACATTTGTGACAAAATGTGGTAAAATATAAGAAAATTCTAACTTCCCTGGCGCCTACGTTCGTCAATGGAGACTGCGCATGGACCCTGAAATTCAGAAGTTGCTAGACGAAGGCATTGCCATGCTCCGCGCCGGACGCAAAGATGAAGCCCGGAGCAAATTGATGCAGGTCATCAAAGCCGATGAACGTAACGAGTACGCCTGGCTGTATCTGAGCGAGGCGGTGGATAGCGATGAAGACCGGCAGATCTGCCTGGAAAACGTGCTGACCATCAATCCAGCTAACGAGCGGGCTGAGACGGAACTGAAGGCACTTGAAGGCAAGATGGCACGAGAGGCAGCGGGGTCTGTCGTCTGTCCCGCCTGTGGCACGATCAACCCGCCCGGCAGCCAACGCTGCCTTAATTGCTACGCCCTCCTTGACCAAGCTGTTGTTGCCCCCCCCCCACTACCAGGAGAGTCCGCTGCGGGCCAGGCGTCCCTGGGTGAATCCCCTCCCCGCGAGGTGCGACACAAGAGCTTTATGGAGATGCTGGACACCTGGGCCGAGATGTTCGCTTTCCCCAAACAGGAACGGCTGGACGAAGAGCACGCCTATGCGCGCTGGGGCCTGGTCGTGCCTGGCATCCTCATCGCCAGCGGCATCACCTACTTCTTTATGTCGCTGACTAATATCGGGACCAGCGTGTTGCTGCCGGGAGGTTCAGCTAATTGGGCGCAGTTGGTTCCATGCGCCTGTGGTGGCGCGGTCGGCGGGGCGGTGATCGGACTGATCTCCTTCTTCATCAGTTCGGGCATATTTTATTTTATCGCGCGTCTTTTTACGGGCAAAGGGGAATTTGTCGTTCAGAGCTATCTCCTATCTTTAGTCTATGGCCCATTTAGCCTGGTCTTTGGCATCATCTCCCCCCTGATACTGCTGGTCGTGGTCAATCCAGTGCTCAGCTTGATTCCTGCCCTGATCTATATCCTTATCGCCATCCTGGCGCTCATGATGTCGGTGCGCGCGCTTAAATCGGCGCATGGCTACAGCACCGGTGCTGCATTGGGCACCATCTTCCTGCCGGGGATTTTCTTTAGCTGCGTCGGTGCTCTGTTGAGCCTGTTGCTGGCGGGGAGTCTGCAGACAACTCTTCCCTTCGCCGTTCCCAGGTTCCCGCCGGCGATTACGGAAATACCACCCACTCCCATCCAGCAGGCGACGCCAACCCTTCCCGTTGGTGGCGAACCCCGCTCAGACATTCCTGTCCCTGAAGAAGCTACCATCCGCGTTCGTTCCGCTGCCCAGATCCAGTACGATATCTTCCAATCGCCTGAAGCGATTGGGTCCTACTACAAGACCCAGATGCCGCTGCAAGGCTGGACTCCGGACACTCCGAACGTCGTCGAAGCCGAGCGAGTCCTTCTTTCCTACTCCAAACCTGGCGCCTCGGTGCTCATCCAGGCCAGCCGCTCCAGCGAAAGCAGCCCCACCCGCGTCGTCATTGACATCAGTGAATTCTGACGCCCTCCATACCGGAGTACTTGCGCCCAATAAAATCTTGGCGTACAATCCATTATCAATCAACTTTTCCTCAACCTACTACAAGAATCAAAGGATGACTCAACGATGAGCATTTCTAAAGAAACAGTCCTACGCTATCACGAAGAGGGGCGGCCGGGTAAAATCGAGGTCGTTCCCACCAAACCGACTACTGCTCAACTCGATCTATCGCTGGCTTACACGCCGGGTGTGGCTGTCCCCGTACTTGAAATCGCCGAAAAACCGGATGACGCTTATCGCTATACCACTAAGGGCAACCTGGTGGCGGTAGTCTCCAACGGCACCGCTATTTTGGGGCTGGGGAATCGCGGCCCCCTGGCTTCCAAGCCGGTGATGGAAGGCAAGAGCGTCCTTTTCAAACGCTTCGCCGACATAGATGTGTTCGACATCGAAGTGGACGCCACCGACCCCCAAGAGATCATTAATGTGGTGCGCGCCATTGCGCCCACGTTCGGAGGCATTAACCTGGAAGACATCAAGGCCCCCGAATGCTTCGTCATTGAGCAACGGCTTAAGGAGATGCTGGATATCCCCGTTTTCCATGATGATCAGCACGGCACGGCCATCATCGCCACAGCGGGTCTGCTCAATGCGCTGGAGATTGTGGGCAAGAAGATGCACGAAGTGCAAATCGTCGTCAATGGTGCGGGAGCGGCTGCCATCGCCTGCTCTGAGATGTTCGTCCTGGCTGGTGCCCGGCGCGAGAACATCACTATGGTCGACTCGCGGGGCGTGATCTACGCCGGTCGTACAGAGGGTATGAACGAATATAAGGCCCGCTTTGCCAAGGAGACCGACGCCCGCACACTGGCAGATGCGATGAAAGGGGCCGATGTCTTCCTTGGCCTGTCGGTGGCCGATGTGGTAACGCAAGATATGGTCCGCTCGATGGCTGAGCGGCCCATTGTCTTTGCTATGGCCAATCCGGACCCGGAGATCAAATACGATCTGGCCAAAGAGGCCCGTCCCGACGCCATCGTTGCCACCGGACGCAGCGATTATCCCAATCAGGTGAACAATGTCCTTGGTTTTCCCTTCATCTTCCGGGGAGCTCTCGACGTACAGGCGCGCCACATCAACGATGAGATGAAACTGGCGGCCGCCCATGCCCTGGCCGCTTTGGCGCGTGAAGACGTACCTGATTCGGTGCTCAGGGCCTATAATCTGGAGTCTCTCAAGTTTGGGCCAGATTACATCATTCCCAAACCCTTTGACCCGCGTGTGTTGCTGTGGGAAGCGCCGGCCGTGGCTGAGGCAGCCATGAGAACCGGTGTCGCCCGCCGCCAGATTGACCTGGATACCTATCGTGAGCAACTGGAAGCACGATTGGGTAAAGGCTGGGAATTGATGCGTCTCCTCATTAACAAGGCGCGTAGCGACCCCAAGCGTGTCGTCTTTGGCGAAGGTGAGGAACCCAGGATCATCCGGGCGGCAGCGACTGTCAAGGAAGAGGGCATTGGGCATCCTATCTTGCTGGGCCGACCAGAGGTTGTGCGCCAAATAGTGCAAGATCTGGGACTCGACTTTGAGCCGACGGTCATCGAGCCACAGTTCAGCCAACAATATGAAGTTTATTGCCAGGCCTTTTTCGAGTTGCGCCAGCGTAAGGGGATCACCTGGTCCCGGGCCCGGGCGTACATGCGACGGCGTAGCTACTTTGGCCCGATGATGGTCCAGATGGGCGATGCCGACGCCTACGTGTCGGGGCTGACTCACAACTATCCGGAGATCATCCGCCCGGCACTGGAAGTTGTTACTACTGCCCAGGGCGTGCGCAAAGTGGCCGGCATGTATATTATGATCGTGCGAGATAAGGTCTATTTCTTCTCTGATGCCACCGTCAACATTGACCCCAGTGCCGAAGACCTGGCCGAAATTGCCAGCCTGGCTGCCGACGCCGCCTGTCGCTTCGACGTCCAGCCTCGCATCGCCATGCTCAGCTTCTCCAACTTCGGCAGCACGCGTCACCCCTTCGCCGAAAAGGTGCGGCGTGCCGTCGAGATTCTGCGGGAACGTCGGCCAGACCTGGTGGTGGATGGCGAGATGATGGCCGACACCGCCGTCGTGCCGGAGATCATTGACGAATTGTATCCGTTCAGCCAGGTGCGTGACGCCAACGTGCTCATCTTCCCCAATTTGGAAGCGGCCAACGTCGCCTATAAGCTCTTACAAAGACTGGGTGGCGCCGAGACTATTGGCCCGGTGCTCTTGGGTATGGGCAAACCGGTCCACGTTCTCCAGCGCGGCGACGAGGTGCGCAACATCGTCAACATGGCGGCCCTGGCTGTGGTAGATGCTCAGGAGAGATAGATGAAACGAAATTGGAGATCAGGAATCAAAGTATAGAGGGAATCATTCTGATATGCGATTTCCCTATTCTGTGATTCCCGATCTTAAGTTTGTGATTGCCATGCATGACAGAGGAGAGCTACGCGATGGCGGAAGTTAAAGTAGGATTAGAAGGTGTGGTCGTCGCCCAGACCAAAATGAGCAAAGTGATGGGCGATGTGGGACGATTGATTTATGCCGGCTACGACATTCATGACCTGGCCGAACATGTCGGTTTTGAAGAAGTGGCCTATATGCTCTGGTATTGTTGCCTTCCCACGCGACAACAGTTGGAGGGCTTTGAACAAGATTTGATCAGTCGGCGGGGCATCTCTTTCCAGGTGATGGGGTTGATCCGCTCCACGCCTGAAGGGGCTCATCCGATGGCAGCGCTTCGCACGGCTGTCTCAGGTCTGGCCTTGAGCGACCCGGAGGCCGAGGACATCTCTCACGAGAGCAATCTAAGCAAGGCCGCCGACCTGACGGCCAAAATACCCACCATTATTGCCGCTATTGACCGCAATCGGAAGGGACTGGAACCGCTGGGGCCTCGAGATGACCTGAATCACGCAGCTAACTTCCTGTATATGCTCCACGGTCGCGCGCCGAACGAGGCCGAGGCACGCGCGATGAATCTGTATCTGGTCCTGTTGGCCGATCACGGCTTCAACGCCTCTACCTTCTCGGCCCGGGTGACCGCGGCCACTCAATCCGATATGTACTCGGCCGTGACCAGCGCTATCGGTACTCTCAAAGGACCGGCACACGGTGGCGCCACCCAGGCCGCTATGGAGCAACTCTTTGATATCGGCGACGTTGAAAACGTGGAAGCGTGGTTTAAAAACGCCCGTGCCCAGGGCCGGCGCGTGATGGGTATGGGACATCGCGTCTACAAGACTGAAGACCCGCGTGCCCGCCACCTGCGCAAGATGGCGGCTGAATTGGCGGAACACAGCGATCCCAAGTGGTTCAGAATCGCTGAAAAACTGGAACAGGTGGCCCGTCAGGACTCGTATTTCATCGAGCGCAACCTGTACGCCAACGTAGACTTTTACACAGCTCCAATGCTCTATGCGTTGGGTATTGACGCCGACTTATTTACTACCATCTTTGCTATGTCGCGCATCGTAGGTTGGACCGGTCACCTGCTGGAGCAATACGCCGACAACCGGCTTATCCGGCCTCGCTCTGAATACGTCGGCCCGATGGATCTGAAGTGGGTGCCAATTGACCAGCGG
>JAHELX010000017.1:0-6213 GCA_024643945.1 Anaerolineales bacterium | reverse complement strand
TAAAGGAGGAAAAGACCGCCTGCGATTTGTAGCATCTTCAGGAACCAGCCCGGGGTTTGGGTCAGCGCCAGCAGCACCAGGGCGATGATCGGCCCGTCACTGAGGAGTGGAGCCAATGCAGCCGGCAAGGTGCGCCGCCAGCCGTTCTTCAAAGTCTGTGACAGAAGATAGGCTTGAAAAGGGCCGGGCGAGGCAGCAGCCGAGAATCCCAACGTCAAGCCTTGTAGAAGATAGAGCAACAATTCTACGACCTCAAGCTCCGAATTGAAGTGTACCCTGATTATACCCCCTTTTTCGCACCACGCATCATGGCAGGATCAGGTGCAAATCGCCAAATTCATGCCATAGATAGCCCCTCTGGATCGCTTCGGCATAGGCCACCTGCAAATGATAGGGACCGGCCAACGCTTCTAGCATCGCCAGGTGTGTGGCGCGCGGCTCGTGCAGCCCGGTCAGTAACCCGTCTATTACTCGGAGGCCGCGCTGAGGCGTAATGACCAGACGCGTCCAGCCCTGGCCGGGATGCACTGACCCTTCCTCGTCAGCTACCGTCTCCAACGCGCGCATCACTGTGGTGCCAACTGCCACCACCCGCTTGCCGGCCGTTCGTGCCATGTTGACGGCGCGAGCTGTCTCCAGGGGCACGCGGTAGAACTCTTCGTAGGGCGGTTCGTGACCCTCAAGACTGGCGACGCCGGTATGCAGGATCAGTGGGATAATATGCACCCCACGCGCCATCAGTTGCGTCAACAATTCTGGCGTGAAGGCCCGCCCCGCCGACGGCATTTCGGCGCTGCCCATCTGGGTAGCGTAGACCGTCTGGTAGTAGGAGATCAGCCAATGCCGCTTTGACGTAGCTGTAACGAATGGGGGACCCGTAGCGCGCCAGGTAATCTTCCAGGGAGGAGGGTAGGTGCAGGGTCGCGATCCACGACCGGACATGGCTTTCATGGCTTCCTCGAGCAGCACCCTTTGAAAAAGCAGAATGATCGTCGGGGTGATACCCCGCCCGCTGGTCGGGGCGATACCCCGCCCGCTGGTCGGGGTGATACCCCGCCCGTTGGTCGGGGCGATACGGCACCAGCAGTGTGGCCGATCCGCCACCGGGCAGATGCAAGGTCTCGCCGGGGGCCGCCTGGTAAAAGGGTTTGGTGCCCCTCTCGCCCGGTTGGCGCAATTCCACGATCCACAGATCCGCCGGGAGTTGGGTGGAAAGGTGCAACTCCAGGGACGTACCATCCGCCCGGGTGACGTTAAGCGCCGCATTCAGCGTGCCGCTGGTATTGATGACCAGCACGTCCCCGGGGTTGAGGAAATCCACGATCTTGCGGAACTGTGTGTGGTCCACCCGGTCGTCGGTATAGTGCGATACCATCAGTCGCACCTCGTCGCGGGCCAGGCCGCGGGCCTCGGGCGGTTCGCCCGCCTCAAGCTCCGGCGGAAGCTCAAATTGGAACAGGTCGTTCTACCCATTGTGATCAAAGATGGCGGGTGATGAGGAGGGTCACCCAGTTCTCATCGCGCTCTCCCTGGCAGCAGAAGAATAAAGGGCACCCCTAGCAGTGGGATGATGGCGCTGACGGTGAATGCCAGGCGCATCCCAAACAAGTCTCCCAGCATGCCCACCACCACCACCGCCCCCGAGCGGATGGTAAAGTTCAGGGCCATGTAGACGCCGTTGGCCAATGCCCGGTTGTCGGGAAAACTCTCCTGCACCAGGGCCATGACAACCGGGGTAATAGACAGAGCTGTCAAGCCCAATATCAGCAAAACCGGGAAGCGGGCCCAGCCGTTGAGCTCTAGAAAGACCAGCATAAAGAGCGTGGTGGTTATCAGGGAAATCAATAGAACCCGGCGACGACCCAGCCGGTCACTCACCGAGCCTCCCAGCAATGCGCCGGCCACCCCCGCCGCCTCCAATACCGAAAGTGAGGCACCCGCAAGCCAGAGGTCAGCGCCCTCCTTACTCAAGAAGGTGGGTAAGTAGGTAGTCAGCGCCGTGATCATGAAAGAGCGCACCACGATAATGCCCACCAATGGAACCAGCAGCGGGCCCATACTGCGTAATGCTTCCCGCCACGGCAGGCCTTGACCGGCGTTGGGAGGCCGCCCGGGCACGTCCCGGAGCCGGACGTAGAGAATGACCGAGGCTAACAGGCCGGCGATCATCAGCCAGGGCGTGCCCTTCAGGGTCAACAACTGGATGGCACTGACGATCACGATGGGCCCCAGCGTCCGCCCTAACTCGCCGCCGACCATCCAAAAGCCCATACCCCGGCCCAGGCTTTGCCCTGACAGTCTGCCGGCCATCACCGGTGCCACCGCGTGAAGACAGGCCGAACTGACGCCGGCCACGGTCAGCAGCAGAGCCAGCAGGGCATAGCCTGGCGCCACACCCAGTAAGCTCATCATCACTGCGGTCAGGGCCGGAGCCAGGATCACGAAGTAGCGCAGGCTAAGGCGATCCGCCAGGTGGCCGATAAACGGCTGAAGCAGCGACGGTGCCTGAATGAAAACCGTCAGCAACCCTGCTTCTGTGGTGGATAGGGACAGATTGGCAATGAAGGCCGGTAAAAGAGGCGGTAGGAAAGCGGTATAGGTATCGTGCACGGCATGGCCGGAGGCGATGGTGAGCACCCGGTCTGTTTGGAATCGTTCGGCCTCAGCAACCCCAGCCTTAGCCACGGTGTCAACAGACATAGCACCTCTCCAAGTCCAAAAAACAGATCAACCCAAAAGAAACCCGGTTTTGCCTGGCAAGTGGCACCAGGCAAAACCGGGTTTCGGATAGAGCCACTACGTTACGTCATTGGCCAACCACTAGCTCCTGACCTGCAACTCTCAACGATACAGCCCATGCTCGGCCACGTACTGTGCCACTGCGGACGGTACCTGGTAGCGAATGGAACGTCCTTCACGTACCCGGCGCTGCAGGTCGCTGGACGAAATGCCCAGCACCGGCATCTCCGCCCAATCCAGTCGACGCCTCAGGTCTGGGAGAACCGCTTCCAGCCTTGCCAGGTCGGGGCGATAGCCGGGCCGCGCTACCACCGCCAGCCGGCAGAGTTCAACAAGCTGGGCCGGTTGGTGCCAGGTGAGCAGATCTGCTAAAGAGTCGGCCCCCATAATGAAGAATGTCTGGTCGGCACTGGTACCCCACTCATCACGCAACAGGCGGACCATGTCCACTGTGTAGTGGGGACCGGGCCGGTCAATGTCAACCGTAGTAACGGCAAACGCGGGGTTGTCGGCGATGGCCAGGCGTACCATTGCCAGCCGGTGGGCTACCGGCAAAATGCCGATTTCTTGCTTGTGAGGTGGGATCCCGGCTGGTGCAAAGAGCACGCGCTCAAGGCGAAGAGTCACCCGCGCCTCTTCGGCTGCTAACAGGTGTCCAAAGTGGATGGGGTCAAAGGTGCCGCCGAGGATTCCAAGTCGCAAGTCTTAAGCTCCCTTGAGGAGGGCGTAGCCGCACGTCCCTAGGCCAGACCTTCTAATAATTTCACCACCATTTGACCTGCGTCCAGGTCAACGCGATCAATGACATCGGCGATAGCTGGTAATAAAATCTGGCCCCGCGGGCCTACGACGACGTAGATGTCGTTGGCAGCCGTAAAGAGAACGTCGCTGACTCGCCCCAAATCTTCCCCTTCCACAGTCACCACATCGAGACCAATCAGTTCATACGCGTAGTATTCGTCCTCTGGCAACGGCATCGCTTCCTCAATCGGGATCTGAACCAGCAAGCCACGCAGGCGTTCGGCGGCCGTCCGGTCTTCGCAGCCCTGCAACGTCAACAAAACACGCTCCTTGTTCCAGCGAGTGGCCCTTACCTGCCACGCTGTAGCTTCCAGGGCATCCCCCAGGTAAACCACTTCAATGGTATCGAAGCGTTCGGGGAAGTCGGTCAGTATCTCGACCGCCATTTCGCCCTGCACACCGTGAGGTCTCACGATACGGCCAATGGCTAGAAAGCGAGGCTCATTCGGGTTGCTATCCCGGTTTGAGCCCCGCTTCTCCTCTTTTACGGTCGGTCCAACAGACCGCATCTACACAATCTCCAGGGTGACGCGTTTACCTTCTTTTACGGCGGCGACGCGCAACAAGGTACGCATCGCATTTGCCACTCGCCCCTGCTTGCCGATGACCCTCCCCATATCATCTGGCGCCACGCTTAGCTCAAAGATGGTTGCACTGGCTCCCTCAATCTCTCGTACAACAACAGAGTCGGGGTCGTTGACCAGGGACTTGGCCATATACTCGATGAGTTCCTTCATGTTGGACATCGGGCTTGCCTCCTTCCATGAGGGGGTAGACGGGGTGAGATCTGAGCGAGAAACAGCCGACCCAGACTAGGCTTTCTCCTCTGCCGGTTCGATGGTCTCTTCAGCATCGGCCACGTCTTCGGTGCCCTCGGCATTCACTTCCAAGTCAGCGACAGCTACTTCTTGGGCTTCCTGCTCGACTCCAGCAACCTCAGCCTCGGCCGCTTGTTGAGTCTCTATCTGTGCCTTGGGTGTTGTCGACGCTTCCTCAGCAAGTTGCTGGCGGGCAGCAGCCGCCTCGCTGAGTAAAGTGTCCAGCGCCTCCCCACTCCTGAGCCTGGTCAGACGGTCCATCGTCCCCAGGCGATTGAGCAGCCCAGCGACAGCCTCGGTCGGCTGAGCACCTTGCGAAAGCCAATACAGGGCCCGATCCTCTTTTATTTCGACCGTTAGGGGTTCAGTCCGTGGATTATAAAAGCCGATAGTCTCGATGAAGCGACCGCCGCGTGGTGAACGGGAGTCCGCAACCACTACCCGGTAGCTGGGCTGCTTTTTGGCACCTACACGTCTGAGACGAATCTTAACCATAAACTTTGTGTTTACCTCCGTATCAACTTTGACTGTTTATCGAGTTTAGATCAATATTGCTATTCTTAATTATAGCATACAGCACTTACATGAAACTTAACTGGAGCCCTTTTTGGGGGGGCACCAGCCGGTTTTTGAGAAATTCATCGAAATCTCCCCAACATGTTCATCAAGCCCCGTTGCCCCTTGCCTCCGCCAAGTTGCTTCATCATCCGCTGCATCTGGCGAAATTGGGCCAGGAGTTGATTTACCTCCTGCACGCTGGTGCCGCTCCCGCGCGCAATGCGCCGTTTACGGCTAGCGTTTAGAATCTTGGGGTTGCGCCGTTCAGCCAGGGTCATGGAGTAGATGATAGCCTCGATACTTCGAAATTGCTGGTCGGTCAGTTCGGGCGATAAGTCACGGCTTACGTTGGCCATGCCGGGTATCATTTCCAGGAGCTGGTTTAACGGGCCCAGTTTCTTCACCTCGCCTAATTGCTCCAGGAAGTCCTCCAGGTTGAAATCGCCGGCCAGTAATCTTTCCCCGGCGCGCTGCGCCTTTTCCTGGTCGAGGGCGCTCTCGGCCCGCTCGATGAGGGTGAGAATGTCACCCATTCCCAGGATGCGCGACGCCATTCGGTCAGGGTGAAATTGCTCAAGGTCGCCGGTTTTTTCACCAGTGCCCAGGAACTTGATGGGCACGCCCGTCACTGTCCGGATCGAGATAGCCGCACCGCCCCGGGCATCGCCGTCAATTTTGGTCAGGATGAGACCGGTTAACCCGACTCGCTGGTGAAAATTCTCGGCTACCCGCACTGCGTCTTGACCGGTCATGGCGTCCGCGACGAGCAATACCTCTTGCGGGTCGGTTCTCGCCTTGACCTGGGCCAACTCGTCCATCAGCGTGTCGTCAATGTGCAGACGACCGGCCGTATCGAGAATGATGACGTCGTAGGCTCCCTGGCGCGCTTTTTTGATGGCATTGGCGCAAATCTGGAGAGGTGAAATGTCGGTTCCTTCGGCATGCACCGGGATATCGAGCTGCCGCCCCAACACCTGGAGTTGCTCAATAGCCGCTGGCCGGCGCGTATCGGCTGCGACCAGCAATGGGCGATGGTTCGATTTTCTAAGGAGCAGCGCCAGTTTAGAGGCGGTTGTCGTCTTGCCAGAACCTTGCAAGCCGACTAGCATGACCACGTGGGGCGTAGGCCCGTCCAGGTTGAGTCGAGCCGGCTCTCCCAACGTGGCAACCAACTCTCCGTTGACGATCTTCACGACCTGCTGAGCTGGCGTCAGGCTTTGCATCACCTCAATGCCTACTGCCCGCTCGCGTACCCGGCCTATGAAGTCCTTGACGACTTTGAAGTTTACGTCGGCTT
>JAHELX010000016.1:2969-27580 GCA_024643945.1 Anaerolineales bacterium | reverse complement strand
GGAAGTCTGCTCCTTTGAGCATATCTCACGCCCTGAGTACTTCGCACTCTTCGAGTACTTCGCACTCTTCGAGTACTCCGCACTCCGCAGCGCCACCCCACTGGGTGGCGCTGCTTTTTAATGCAGCCAGACCTTTCCACTATTGCTTTGTCGATGGGCATCGGGTATAATAGAGGTTATAGAATGTCCTCCGCATTTTGAAGAGATCCCTCCAGGCGGCCTTGGAGGAGAGTCTCTGATGAAGGAGGATCGGCGATCATAGGTTACATAAGGAGGAGACGACCATGGAATCACTTCTGGGCTTTCTTACAACCTTTGGGGTATTGATCATCATTCTGTTGATCCTGCTCAGTTCGGCCATCAAGATTGTGCAGGAGTATGAGCGGGGGGTGATCTTCCGCCTGGGGCGGCTGGTCGGAGCCAAAGGACCGGGTCTGTTCTTCATCATTCCCATCGTAGACCGCATAGTAAAGGTAGACCTGCGCGTTGTCACCCTCGATGTGCCCAGCCAGGAGGCGATCACTAAAGACAACGTGACCCTCAAGGTGAACGCTATCGTCTATTACCGCGTGATTGACCCCTCGGCCGCTATCGTGCAGGTCGAGGACTACCGGCGGGCGACGTGGAATATCGCCCAGACGACGTTGCGTAACGTCATCGGCCAAAGCGAGCTGGACGAAGTGTTGGCTCAACGGGAGAAGATCAATCATACGCTCCAGCAGATCATTGACGAGGCCACCGAGCCGTGGGGCATCAAGGTCAGCACCGTCGAGGTGAAGGACGTGGAGCTCCCCCAGACGATGCAGCGCGCGATGGCGCGCCAGGCGGAGGCCGAGCGCGAGAAGCGAGCCAAGATCATCCACGCCGAGGGTGAGTTTAACGCCGCACAGAAATTGGCCGATGCAGCGGCTGTGCTGGCTAAACAACCCGCGGGCGTTCAGTTGCGCTATCTGCAAACTCTGACCGAGATCGCCGTCGAGAAGAACTCGACTATCATCTTCCCGGTGCCCGTCGAGTTCTTGCAGGCATTCGCCACGTCGCTGGGGGATCAAAAGCCTGAGGAGTAATCAGACTCTGTTCAAAGCAGCGAATCGGCAAATCAGCAAATGAGCGAATCAGTAAGTCGGTTCATCAGATTTGCCGATTCGCTGCTTTTTTGCTGAATGGCTGATAGGGGTAAATAAGGATGAGTGATACAGGTCAAACGGGAACGGAATGGAGTGCAACCACCAAGCGCACTGTAGCGATTGCTGGTGTTCTGATCGGCATTTTTCTGCTTTACATCAGTCGATCAGTGATTCCCTTCATCGTCGTGGCGGCGATTTTAGCTTTTTTGCTGAACCCAGTTGTTGAGTCGTTTGACACGCGTTTGCGTATGCCCCGCTGGCTGGCGGTGATGCTGACTTACCTTCTTTTGCTGATCGTGGTGGTTTTGCTGCCGCTCGTCCTTACACCGGCCATAATTGATGCGGTACGCGACATAGATATTGATGTCGTGGACTTGCTGAATAAGACAACCACGTGGCTCCAACACACGTTGGAAAGTGTTCGACATATGGAAGTGCTGCATTTTCGGATTGACCTGTCGTCTGTAGTCGATCCGGCCTTGGGGACGTTGACCGGAGTTGTGCCAGGGTCGATATTCCCGTCTCCAGAGCAGATTTACAACTCGATTCCCTCGGCGCTGAATCTGGCCACTGGCGTTGCCTCAACCGTTGTGGGCACGGTACTCTGGGCGATTTTGGCCTTTCTGTTTACCTTGATTTATTCTATCTACATTAGTCTCGATTTGCCCCAGTTCAGTAATGCGTTCGCGGAATTAGTTCCTGCCCCGTATCGCGCCGAATATACCCATCTGTGGAATCTCGTTCGCGGCGTGTGGGCTGCCTTCTTCCGAGGTCAATTAATCCTCGGTCTTATGGTTGGGTTGCTCGTTGGCATAGGCACTGCGGCATTGGGCGTGCCGGGGGCATTGGTGTTGGGCATTTTGGCCGGATTGCTGGAAGCGCTGCCCAACATCGGGCCGGTCCTGGCCGCGATCCCGGCTGTTCTCCTGGCGCTTCTGCAAGGCTCGTCGGTGCTTTCGGTCTCGAATCTGGTATTTGCTCTCATTGTGGCTCTATTCTATTTTGTCGTCCAGCAACTGGAGAACAACATCATCGTCCCCCGGCTCATCGGGCAGGCGCTTGACCTCCCGCCTATCCTGGTGATGGCTGGCGTGGTCGTGGGGGCCAGTGTGGGGGGAATACTGGGGGCGTTTATGGCAGCGCCTCTTATCGCCACCTTGCGTATTGTAGCTATTTACGCTTACAACAAAATCCTGGGCCGTCCTCCCTTCCCTTCGGAAATGGCCCCAGCCATTGCTCAAGAGGAAGCCGCTCCCGTCGTCACCGTGAGCACGCCTTCAACCTCGTCCGCGCCTGAAGATAATCGCGTGGTGACCGAATACTCGACCAATGCCAACGCCGGGGAACGGGAAGGAGCAACATGAGGTTGAAAGCGCTTCTGCCTCAGTGGAATCGCCTGTAGTTTGAAGGCAATATCGTAAATCTAACGAAACTCTATCACACGTCTTATGTAACTCCAACACAAGGGGTGTATCCTATAAGTGTGGTCAGCATAAGCGCTGGCCGTCAACATCCTTGATTATTTATGGGCGTATGTGAATTGGAGTATCGCCAATGTATTGGGACGAAAGAAGTCGGCCGGCCCGCAGGATTCCGGTGCGGGTCGTGGAAGACGAAGACACACCGGTTTCGCTCGCGGCGCAATCGGAAGAGGTAATAGAGACAGATCGCGAATCATCCACGCCTATCAGCGATGAAATCGTTTCGCCGGCGGCCGGCGAGCCTGACTCGCAAGCGTTGGCGCTGCGCCTGCAGGCCGATATGGGTAACTTTCGTAAGCGCCAGACCCGCCGCGCCGATGAGGCGATTGGTGCTGAACGCGAGCGGTTGCTGCGTCTCATCTTGCCTGTTGCCGATAACCTGGCCCGGGCACTGAGCCACGACGGTCAGGAAGATGAGTCATTGCGACGGGGTGTTGAATTAACTTTCCGCGAATTGATGCGACTGCTGAAAGCTGAGGGCGTGACGCGTATCGAAGCCTTAGGGCAGCCTTTCACCCCCGAGTTGCACGAGGCAGTAGCAATGGTAGCAACCAATGCCAGGGCAGGGACTGTCGTCGAAGAAGTGGAGGTGGGTTACAAACTGGGGAATAAACTGCTTCGCCCGGCCCGGGTGGTAGTCGCCGCATAAGTTTTCGTCCGTCGCTGAGGCCGTATTCTATGGAGTATAAGGATTATTATAAAATTTTAGGCGTTGATAAGAACGCTACCGAAAAAGAAATAAAATCCGCTTTTCGCAAGCTGGCACGTCAATATCATCCCGACGTCAACCCGGATGACCCGCAGGCCGAAGCACACTTTAAAGAGATCAACGAAGCTTACGAGGTACTTGGTGACCCCGAAAAACGGGCTAAATATGACCAGTTGGGAGCCGATTGGCAACATTGGCAGCGGGCTGGTGGTCACCCCGGGGATTACGACTGGAGTCGGTGGACGGCCACTCCGGGCGGTGAGCGGGTTCACGTGCGCTACGGCACTCCTGAGGACCTGGAAGACTTGTTCGGCGACAGCAGCCCCTTTTCGGATTTCTTCACCAGCATCTTTGGGGGGCTGAGTGGTACGCGCCAGACGGGTGGTCGTGGTGGATTTGAGGGCTTTGATCGACCACGACGCGGTCAAGATCTGGAGCACGAGATCGAAATCAGCCTGGCCGAAGCTTATCACGGCACTACCCGGCAACTGACCAAAGATGGTCGTCGTATAGAGGTGAAGATACCCCCCGGCGCCAAAACGGGCACCCGTGTGCGGATGCGAGGCGAAGGCGGCAGCGGGGTATCCGGCGGTCAGGCAGGTGACCTGTACCTTAAAGTCAAAGTCGCCCGCGACCCTCGCTTTGAGCGCAAGGGAGACAGTCTATATGTGACAGCGCCGGTGGACCTTTACACAGCCGTGTTGGGCGGCGAGGTGCGGGTTCCCACTTTGGCCGGTGACGTGAATCTGAAAATCCCGGCTGGCTCACAAAATGGGCAAACCTTCCGGCTGCGCGGCAAAGGCATGCCCAAGTTGCGTCAACCGACCGAGCATGGCGACCTTTACGTACGCTTGGACGTGCGTGTGCCGACGCAGTTGACGCCCGAACAACGCAAACTTTTCGAGCAATTGCGCCTGCTGGGGTAAGTCTAACTTCTGCCATAACTTGGGGAAAGGGGCGACCGCACAGGTCGCCCTTATCCTTTAGGCAGGTACTCTTGTGAGCACAAGGTGAACCGTTAAAGGTGTGTTAAGGCTCCCTTGGATTTGGTTACGCCGTCGCATGGGACTATAATCCAGGCATTCTTCTCCAGGCCTACACATCCATGCCCAACTGGCGTCGTAATCTCTATGTCATCTGGCTGGCTGAGTTGGTGGCCATCGCCGGTTTCTCCGTCGCTCTTCCCTTTATGCCCTTTTACGTTCAGGAACTGGGAGTAACAGATCCGGCCCAGATTAAGCTTTGGTCAGGAATGCTGATTAGTGCCCAGGCAGTTACGATGGCAGCCGTGGCTCCTCTATGGGGGGCGCTGGCCGATCGTTACGGGCGCAAGCTGATGGTGGAGCGGGCGATGTTCGGTGGGGTGCTGGTCGTCGGGGCGATGGGGTTTGCCCAGACTGCACCCCAACTTCTGCTCCTGCGGGCGCTTCAAGGTTGCATCACCGGCACTGTGCCAGCGGCCATGACGTTGGTGGCCAGTAGTGTCCCCCGAGAACGTACTGGCTCGGCCATGGGTTTCTTACAGATGGCTATCTGGACAGGGGCATCTGCCGGACCGCTGATCGGCGGCTTGATTGCCGATGTCTTTGGCTACCGGGTGGCCTTTTGGGTGACAGCCGGATTGCTGCTGGTGGCGGGGCTGGGGGTACATTCATTGGTGCACGAACACTTCGAGCCAACGACCAGCAATCCGGGTCAGCGTGAGAGTCTGCGCGAGGGGCTGATGTTGGTTCTCCGCTCAAAGCCTCTGCTGGTAGCCTTTGCGGTGGAATTGTTTATACGTCTGGGCTTTCGCGTGACGGGGCCTGTGCTGCCTCTCTTCATCCAAACCCTGGTCGAAGATCAAACCAGAGTGGCATCCATTACTGGTTTGGCTTCTGGCATTAGCGCTGCTTTTGGGGCATTGGCGGCTGTGCTGCTGGGGCGTATGTCCGATCATGTAGGCCGCCGGCGGCTCTTACTAATCTGCGGGCTGGCATCGGCCGGCTTTTATCTGCCCTATGTCCTGGCTGCGTCGCCGTCCCACGTGATGCTGCTCCAGGGATTAACCGGCGCAGCAATCGGGGCGATGCTTGCCTTGCTGAGCGCGACGCTGGCCAACCTGGCTCCACAGGGGCGTCAGGGAGCGGTGTATGGTATTGATACCAGCGTCGTTTCGGCTGCGAATGCCATCGCCCCAATGCTTGGCGCTGGATTGGCGGTCTGGGCAGGACTGCGCGCCACCTTTGTGTTGGCGGCCGGCATATTTCTGGTCGTTTCGCTGTTGGTAGCTCGATTACTTCCCCGCCCGGTGGCCGTACAAGTTCAACACGGGTGATGCCCTTGGAGTATGGCCGCATCACCTGCGCCACCTCATCTGAGGGTCTGCAGAGGCATAACTCCGCGTGGAATATCACCTAACTTTGACTTTTCACCTGTTGCGGCGTATAATTTTTTCTACTTTGCCTCCGACGTGCCATTTGTAATCCGCTATAAAACCTAATAAGGAAAGAACTCAGGTATAAGAAGAGACCCTATCGTTTCCTTAATATTTTAGACCTCGGTCCAGATCCAAGAAAGGAGTGTTTAGCCGTGTTTCAAGGACGACACGCAGGCTATTTGGAAGGGCTGCGCTACAAAGGGAATGAGAGCATGCTTGCCTGGGCCTTACATCGTATCACCGGTCTGGGCATTCTCTTTTTTGTAGGAACCCACGTCATTGCCGCGTTTTTCCTGAATGCGATTGGCGACAACATCTCGACTACCATCACCACGCTCTATGAGTCGACGCCAATGCAAATCTTTATTTACTTCTGCGTACTTTACCATGCGCTCAACGGACTACGGGTCATCGTTGAAGATCTTTGGCCTCCGTTGTTGCGTTATCAGCGTGAACTGGTCTGGTTCCAGTGGCTGGTCTTCTTGCCAGTCTTCGGTCTACCAGCTTTTCTGATGCTCACCAGCTTCCTGTCGGGTGGAGCTTAGTAGCGGGAGGTTTGCAAATGCGTTCTCGATACCCAGATCAGGGAAGTTCCCTGGAGTACTATTTGTGGCTTTTCACACGCCTGTCGGGTGTTTTGATGCTCTTCATGGCGGCCTTTAGCATCGTCTATGCCAACCTGGTAGGTGGCCGCACCTTGATGAACATGGCCACCCAATACCGTTGGGGTTTCTTCCCCATCTACTGGCATGTGCAAAATAGTGACATTCCCGACGTGTTTCCCAACTGGTCCAACTCGTTCTGGCAGATCTACGCGATGCTTCTCATTTTCTTCGCCGCCATCCACGGCTTCAACGGGCTGCGCGTTGTTGTCGAGGACTACGTCCATCGTCCGATCCTGCTCCTCTTTGCTAAAGGATTGGTTTTTTTCCTTTTCTTGTTTACGTTGGCAACGGCGCTGGTCATCATTTTTGAACTTTTCATCTAAGCCTCAACCTCAGCCTCATTGGAGTGACAACCCATGTACTACAAATACGACGCAGTCATTGTCGGTGCCGGCGGCGCAGGGTTGATGGCTGCGCTTTACGCCTCGCAGGGGGTAAGGACGGCTGTCCTCTCTAAGCTGTATCCCACGCGTTCGCACACCGGAACCGCCCAGGGTGGGGTGGGTGCGGCGCTGGGCAACCACGAGGAAGACCATCCTGAATGGCACACCTTCGACACCATCAAGGGCAGCGATTACCTGGCTGACCAGGATGCCGCCAAGATTATGTGCTACGAAGCCGTAGACCTCGTTTACGAGATGGAACATATGGGTCTGCCCTTCAACCGGACCGCAGAGGGTAAAATTGCTCAGCGCCCCTTTGGCGGACACACCAACAATGTTACCAAGCAGCCGGTGCGGCGTGCTTGCTACGCAGCCGACCGGACGGGCCACATGATTTTGCAGACGCTCTACCAGCAGTGTATCAAGAATAACGTGACGTTCTTCGACGAATTTCACGTGCTGGATATAATCATCGAAGACGGAGTGACGCGCGGGGTGGTGGCTGTGGAGATCGCTACTGGCGAGCTACACGTTTTCCATGCCAAGACAGTGCTCTTTGCCACCGGCGGCTGGGGTAAAGTGTGGCGTATCACCAGCAACGCGCACACTCTCACCGGCGACGGCCCGGCCATCGCCCTACGCCGGGGCATCCCGCTGGAGGATATGGAGTTCTTCCAGTTCCACCCCACCGGTATCTATAAGATGGGCATTCTCATCACCGAGGGGGTACGCGGTGAAGGAGGAGTGCTCATCAACAACGAGGGGGAGCGGTTCATGGACCGATACGCCCCCACCATTAAAGACCTGGCGTCCCGGGATGTTGTTTCGCGTGCCATTTACCTGGAAGTACGCGACGGGCGCGGCATAAACGGCAAGGACTACGTGTACCTGGACGTGCGGCCCGACACCGTCAACAAGTACTTTGAACGGGACGGTATCAAGGACACGGATGGTACCCCGCGGCGCATCACGGCGCACGACATCGAGACCAAACTGCCTGACATTGCTGATTTCACCCGCACCTACCTGGGAGTTGACCCCATCAGCCAGCCTATGCCGGTCCAGCCCACCGCTCACTACGCGATGGGGGGTATCCCCACCGACGTCCATGCGCGAGTGGTATTAGACGATAAGAACACCGTCATGCCTGGTTTTTACGCAGCCGGCGAAGTCGCTTGTGTGTCGGTGCATGGCGCCAACCGGCTGGGGACCAATTCTTTGCTCGACATCATTGTGTTTGGCAAGCGGGCCGGGATCGATATGGTGCGCTATTGCCAGGAAAACGATTTTTTGCCTTTGCCCAGAGAACCGGAGGCTTTTGCCCGCCAGGAATTGGAAGCACTGCGCGGCCGGCAAGATGGACGTCATCGAGCCGCCGACATCCGCCGCGAGATGCAAAACCTGATGATGGCCGACGTGAGCGTCTTCCGCGAGGAACCGGGCCTCAAGGAGGCGGTTAATAACCTCAAAGACCTCAGGGAGCGATACCAACACATCACCATCGACGACAAGGGGAAGCGCTTCAACACTGATCTGTTGGAAGCATGGGAATTGGGGGCTTTGCTCGAGGTTGCCGAGGTGACAGCCGTGGCTGCCCTCAACCGCACCGAGAGTCGGGGCGGTCACTACCGGGAAGACTACCCCAAGCGTGACGACAAAAATTGGCTCAAGCACAGCCTGGCCTATTGCAAGGACGGTAATGTCGAGTTGCGCTACAAGCCGGTGACGATAACCGAGTATGAGCCAAAAGAACGGGTATACTAAAAATGAAAGTGAAACTCAAGATTCGCCGCTTTAATCCTGAAACCGATAAGAAGCCGTGGTGGGGCAAGTATGAGGTAGATATGGAGCCGACCGACCGCGTGCTGGATGCGCTGCACGAGGTGAAGTGGCACCAGGATGGTACCCTCACCCTGCGACGGTCGTGTGCCCACGGCATTTGCGGTTCTGACGCGATGCGCATCAATGGGCGTAATCGGCTGGCCTGCAAGGTGCTCATCAAGGATGCGGGACGTAAAATCACCGTGGAGCCCATCCTGGGTCTGCCGGTCATCAAAGACCTGGTGGTGGATATGGAGCCCTTTATGGCGCATTATCGCTCCGTGATGCCGTATCTGATCAACGATGAGCCACCACCGGCTATCGAGCGCTTGCAAAGCATCGAGGAGCGCGAACGCTTTGACGATACCACCAAATGCATCTTATGTGCTGCCTGCACCACTGCCTGTCCCTCTTTTTGGGCCAAGGGGGAGTACGTAGGACCAGCGGCTATCGTGCAGGCCCACCGGTTTATCTTCGACAGCCGGGATCGAGCCAGCCAGGAGCGTCTGAACATTTTGGCCGAGCCGGATGGGGTCTGGCGCTGCCGCACTATCTACAACTGCACCGAAGCCTGTCCGCGTGACATCCAGGTCACCCAGGCCATCGCTGAAGTGAAAAAGGAGATGTTGCTGCGCCGGCTGTAGACAGTCGATCACAAAAGGCCTCCGAGGTTTGATGAGTCTCAGAGGTCCTGATAGGTTACAACCCCAAGCCGCCTACGTCTCCCCGGGGCGGCTTTTTCCTTGCGCTGAATGCCCTGGGCAAGGCCCTCTGGGACTTGTCAGCCTACGGTGATAGGATTGCACCCTCAGGCACTCAATTCGATCGCCCCCTTAGATCTTCTTCATATTTTCTTCAAAATTGGCTGGTATGATGAAGACGCAGGTGCAGGAAAACCAACAACACAGCTAGGAGGCGTTACCATGTTAAAGAATTGGCGATTTTGGATGGGTATCGGCATTGGCGTGGTCGTCGCGCTGTTGGCAGTAGCACTGGTCAGTGTAGCGTTGGCCCAGGGACCGCAACCTGGTACGTCACCCGCCAGTCGAGGTGCCGGTTTCGTGGACGAAAACGGGGATGGGATTTGCGATTACCGTGGTACTGGCCAGGGGCGAGGCTTTGGACGTGGCTTCGTTGATGATAATGGTGACGCCGTGTGCGACAACTTTGTAGACGAGGACGGCGACGGCGTGTGCGATCGCTTCGGCACCGGTCAGGGAATGGGCCGCGGACGTGGTGCTACCGGTGGCATGGGACGCGGCTGGCACGGCGGCAGTCGCTGGCAGTAGATGCCCTGCCGTAAACGCAAATGAGTTAGACCAGGGTGGAACTCCAGCTCCTCCCTGGTCTTTTGATTCCTGCCATCACGTGTCGCGTATGGCGTATTATCGACCGTTCACCTTTCTTCGGTGGTGATTTGAACGGTGTTGAGGATTGCGAAAGTCTCTTCCTTGCTGGAAAGCAACCGTTCCCCATTGTCCGGCAGGTAAAGGCCAGTGATGAGGGCGTAATCCCCTGAGGCCAGGTCGACGGGTAGTGACAGGGCATGGCGGTCCTCGATGCGTTCCCCTGGCGACCAGGTGGAGGTGGGTCGGGTCCGCAGGGCGGGCTGACCGTCGGATTGGGCGACGATACTCCCATCTGCGGTGATCAGATGGACAAAGACGTGATAATCTGCGGCCACCGGGTGCGTCGCCCGCCAATAGAGGGCGACAGGCAGCACGCTTCCGGAGCGGGCAGTAGGCAGCGTGCCAACTCGCTCCAGAGCGATAACGTCCCCGAAGGTCACGTCGACGGCGCTTTCCGCCAGCGGTTCAGGCGGGAAGTAATACAGTGCCAACCGCCGCTCACCGACGAAACGGTCTTCGGCACGAAAGCCATTGCGCATCAGCCATATCTCAACCCCACTCTGTTCCGGCGGCAGCCAATTGGGGAGCCACCACACACGCGGATGGTTCTGCGCCGTCCAGGCCAATGCAGTCGAGGTGTCAATCTCGAGAGGTAGCCCGCCGGCGTTAAGGCCCAGCACGTCGGCATGCTCCTTGTACAAGTCGGCAAAAGCAACCGACTCCTCGGGGGTGCCGGTGACTACCGCGTCGGCAGTTGTGGTATGGGCGTTGAGCAGAGCCACTGCGTTGCGCAGTTCGCCGGCTGGTAGACTGTGAGCACGGGTCAGCAGCCAGGCCACAGCGACCAGTGTGACGAAGGCTGGAAGGCTGGAAGGATGGAAGGCTGGAAGGCTGGAAGATCGGAAAGTTGGGCGGCGTCCAATCTTCCATCCTTCCAGCCTTCCAGCCCTCATCAGTCCCCATCCGTTGACGAGCACAGCCGCTACCAGAGCGATCAGCAGTGGCCAATCTACCTGGCCGCCTGTTATCCAGGCAAAGTCCAGATTCTCCGGTCGCAGAAATTGGAATTGCCCGATAAGGGGCGAATAGCGCGGGTCGAAAAAGGTAATCGGCGCGAACAGGGGCAGGCCGGTGTCCAGTAGCCGATTCTGGAACAACTCGAAATGGACGCTGAGGCCCAGTATCTGGATCACCCCGCTGAGGCTAGCTAGCACCAGGAAGCCACGCCGCCACCAGATCGACTCTCTCGCCCACTCTAAGACCGGCGCCATACCTATCACAAAAAAAGGGAGCGTCGGCACCATGAAGCGCGGCCCCCAGGCGTAGCCGCCGTGCCACATGAACCACTTGCCGTAGAGGAGCAGATGGACCAGAATGATCGTCCCGGCCAGCGCTGCCTCAGCACGGTGGCGCCGGAAGAAGCTTGGAGTGGCAGGCAACATCATCAGCAGTACTGGTGCGTAGAGGAAGAGTCCTCGTCCGGAGCTGATCAGCAAGCCGGCGACGCCTTGCCACAAGATCCCGCTAAAATTCTCCTGAGGCAGATAGCCAGTGTTGAGCGGATTGCCGTAACGCGTCACGTTGTAATAAGCAATAGCGCTGGCAATGGTGATCAGTGGGATCCCAAAAGCCACCCACGCCCGTAGATTGGAGATTGCCTGCCCTGGCGGGTAGGCCAGGGGAGATTGCCTGCCCCCCGGCCCGCTGGCGCGAGCCACCTGTGCCGCGCCGACAGGTGCAGGCAGGGCGGGCTGGCGGGTAGGCCAGGGGAGACAGCGTGCCCTTTGGGTATGGGAGATTGGTGATTTATGGTTGGGTAATTTGCTGATTTGCTGATTTGAAATCTGGTATTTTAAAAGTAGCAGTCCAAAGAACGGGATCACAACCACGTTGGCATAGCGCGTGGCGACGGCTACGGCCAGCGCCAGACCAGCCCCAAAGGCGTTGATAGAACGGCCGGTGTCTCGGAAGTGGAGTAGTGCCAGCGCGGCCACAGTTAAGCAGAGCGCAGCCAGCGGGTCGCTGAAGAAGGTCTTGGCGTAGGGCCAGGCCAGAGTCGCCAGCCCGAAGGTCAGACCGGCGATCAAGGCCACCCAGTCGCCATAGCCCAGTGCATGCAGGTAGCGGAGCAGGACCGCGCCGGTGGCCGCAGTGACAAGCGCGTTGAAGACAAGGGTCGTGGTCGCTGTGCCCCAGCCAGGAATGGTCAAACCCAACCACGCCAGCGGCAGCGCCAGCACCGAAACGCCGGCGCCTTTGCGCGAGTAAAGGTGCCCATCGAGGCCAAAGGTGCCTTGCTGCAGACCCATCCAGCGAATCTGGTCTATGTCCCACTCCCCCCGGCGCGCCAGGCTCTCGGCGGTGGCGAACATGGCCAATCCGTCCGAAGAGTGGAAGCGGGGGCTGTAAGTCAGTAGGTAGACAGAGAAAAGAAACAGGAAGAGGGCCAGCGAGAGGGCGAGAGGCTGAGCACGGGGCAGGGGAGGTGTCTGGCTGCGTGCGTCTGAATCTGGCTTGGCATCTTGGTGCAGAACGGGCGGCACGGGTATGTCGCTCAATCCAGCAGTCCCAGCTCGCGGGCTACGTCCAGGACTTTGGGCAGAGGCTCCGCCCACAGCCAATCGTGGCGCAGGCGGAAGCCAGCAACGGTGCGCGACTGATAGGTACCGTCAGCATTGGGTGGAACCAGCCGATAGCGACCGTCGTCCGCCAGTTGGTAGAATTCGGCCTGCTGGCGCAGTGGGTCAATTAGCCAATACTCGCTGATGCCAGCTGCTTCGTATTCAACAAACTTCTCGCCCCGATCGCGGGCGATGCTGTCGGCGGAGACGATTTCGATCACCAAGTCGGCCGAGCCATCAAGGTAAGCCCCTTGCACTCGGTCCAGGTGCTCATTGGTCACAAAGAGCAGATCGGGCTCGCGGGCTACGGTCGGCGACAGACGCATGAGAAAAGGGGCGCTGCGTAACCAGCCCAGGTTATGAGCTTCAATGTGGAGACGTAGAATCGCGGTCAGCCAGTCGGCCAGGTTCTGATGTCGATCCGATGCCGGTGTCATCATGATGATTTCTCCATCCACCCATTCGGCCCAGGTATCTTCGTCGGTCCATTCGAGAAATCTTTCGAATGTCACCTTGCTAGACGGTGGCGGGTTGCGGTCAACCTTTGAGGTCATTGCACGTTCCATTTTCTACCCCCTTACCTCTTCAGCCCGGTTCGCTACCTCAAACGGGCTCACAAGTCCAGCTTCAGGTGAAGCTCTTTCAACTGTTCGGGAGAGACTGGCGAGGGTGCACCAGCCATCAGGTCAGCGGCGCTCTGTGACTTGGGGAAGGCGATTACCTCTCGGATGTTGGGCTCTCCGGCCAGTAGCATCACGAAGCGGTCAATGCCAGGCGCGATGCCGCCGTGGGGGGGCGTGCCATATTCAAAGGCTTCCAGCATGTGCCCGAATTGGTCCCGGGCCTGTTCGATGGTCAGCCCAATGAGGCTGAAGACCTTCTCTTGAAGCTCGCGCCGATAGATCCTGATGCTGCCGCCGGCTATCTCGTATCCATTGCACACCAGGTCGTATTGCTTGCCCCGCGCTTGCCCTGGGTCGGAGTCGAGCAGGGGGATATCCTCGTCCATAGGTGCGGTGAAGAGGTGGTGGCTGGGGTCCCAGCGTTGTTCCTCCTCATTCCACGTGACAAAGGGGAAATCAATGATCCAGCACAGAGCGAGCATATTGGGATCCCGCAGTCCTAACCCCTCGCCCAAGGTCACGCGCAAACGACTCAATGCCTCGTTGGTGAGTTCAGGCCGGTCGGCGACGAAGAGCAGCAAGTCGCCCGGTTGTCCGTCCAAGCGGTTGACGATGGCCTGTACTTGTTCGTCGCTCAGGAATTTGGCAAAGGAGGAGCGTACTTCTCCCTCGTCCCCTAAAGCCAGCCAGGCCAGCCCTTTAGCACCGAATTCCCTGACCAAGTCGGCCAACGCGTCTATCTGCCTACGGCTGTATCCCCCGCATCCCGTCGCATTCAATCCCTTGACCAGTCCGCCGCTGGCGACTGCCTCGGCAAAGACGCGGAAATCGCACTCAGCGGCTATGTCGGAGATCTCGGCCAGTTCCATCCCAAAGCGTAGGTCGGGCCGGTCAGTACCGAACCGTTTCATCGTCTCATGATAGCTCAGCCGCTTGAAAGGCTTGAAAAGGAGCTTTTTGTCGCTTATCTTCTCCACGATAGCGGTGTAAAGCCGTTCGATGATGTCCATCACATCGTCGCGGTCCACGAAACTCATCTCTAGGTCTAGCTGGGTGAACTCTGGCTGCCGGTCGCCCCGCTGGTCTTCGTCGCGGAAGCAGCGGGCAATCTGAAAATAGCGCTCGTACCCGGCCACCATCAGCAGTTGCTTCAATTGCTGGGGGCTTTGCGGCAGGGCGTAAAAGTTACCCGGATGAACTCGGCTGGGTACCAGGTAATCGCGGGCGCCTTCAGGCGTGCTCTTGAAGAGAATCGGCGTTTCAATTTCGATGAACCCCTCGTCCGCAAGAAAGTCGCGGATGAACTTGACCACCTTGTGGCGCAAAATAAGGTTGCGCTGCATTCGCTGTCGCCGCAGGTCCAGGTAGCGGTAGCGCAAGCGCAGGGCCTCTTCAACCGGGGAATCCTCGTTGATGTAGAAAGGTGGTGTCTTGGCAGGGTTGAGTATCTCTGCGTTCTGGGCTACGACCTCTATTCCGCCGGTAGCCAGGTCGAGATTTTCGAGACCAGGTGGGCGTTGGCGCACGTTACCGGTTACCCTCACCACATATTCCACCCGCAACTCACGCGCTATCGCGTGCGCCTCGGCCGATGTATCAGGGTTGAAAACGACTTGGGTGATACCCTCCCGGTCGCGCAGGTCTATAAAGATGAGGCCACCATGATCTCGGCGGCGATGTACCCAGCCGGCCAGTGTCACCGTCTCGCCAGCGTGTTCCGGTCGAAGTTGGCCACAGGAGTGTGTCTTTAGTGTCATAGTGAGGTACCTCTCTCTTCTCCAGATAGAACTATTATATCCATTGTGCACAGAATCTCAAGTGACAGTAATCTGCCGTCAAGGAGAGCCCATTTCTACTTCTCCTCTGGGGTCTTGCAGATACTCCGTTCATTTGTTGTTCGAAGTTTGCCATTTATCTCCACAACTACTTGCTATTGTCTAGTTATGGCAGGACAGATTGCCTATTGCCAGTGATCAGGCCCTATGTTAGGATAGGTGTAACTGGGCGAGTGGGGTCAGAAAGCCGCGCATGTTGGCGGCGTCTCCTGAAAAATTACTGTTTTGGACAATGCAGCCGACGTGTCGGGAAGAGCATTTCCCGGAGTTGAGGGCGATGGGGGCTGAACATCTCATAGCGGTCCCCTGCCAGTGTTTATACTTGCTGAATACTGGGCTGTCCGCAAGGAAGAAGCAAGCCAATCATCCTCTGTCATCCTACAAACTCAGGTTGAAGTCGCTCAACGAATTGCCGATCAGACTCAAGGTCAGGACAGCACCTTCATTTTCGGGCTGCCGGTAGCTGGCTAAAATCACTGTGGCAGGCCTGCGAGCCGGGGCGAGTTAATTCACAGCAAATAGGGTTGCGATGAGTTTCAGGTAAGTAATGCATTCATAGAATTAAGGGTGGTCCAGGAGATGCAACTTTCATATTCAGAGGCCAGCCGATGTTGGTAAAGTTTTGGGGAGTGCGGGGCTCGATACCAGCACCTTTGCCTTCCACGCAGATTCAAAGCAAGATCGTCCGCGCTCTAAAAGAGGCAACCGCCAAGGGGGTGGACCTTACTAATCAAAAGTCGATTGACCAATTTCTAAGCGGGCTGCCTCCTTCTATTCGAGGGGTGGTAGGCGGCAACACCTCGTGTATCACGGTTGAAACACCAGAAGGCCTGGTGATCTTTGATGCGGGTACGGGTATGCGTGAGTTGGGCAATGCTCTGATGGAACGGGAATTTGGGCAGGGAAAGGGGGAAGCGAGCATCTTTTTCACTCATACCCATTGGGATCACATTCAGGGTTTCCCCTTCTTTCGACCTGCCTTTGTGCCTGGCAATCGTTTTACCATCTACTATCTGCACCCATATGTTGAGCAAGTTATCGCTGGTCAGATGAAGCCAGAGTGGTTCCCGGTCCAATTTGACCATGTGAAAGACAACCTGGAGTTCAAGCGAATCGAAGAGGGCGAAAGAGTGAAAGTGGCGGGGCTGGAAATCCGAAGCAAAGCCCTTCAGCATCCCGGTATTGCTTATGCCTATCGCGTTGAAAACGGTACGACGTCGCTGGTGTTGGCCACCGATGGCGAATACAAGAATCTCAGCGCCTCGCACACCAAGGAGTACATTGATTTTTACGCTGGCGCTGACGTTCTCATCTTCGATGCTATGTTTTCTGTTAGAGAATCAATTATCAAAGAGGATTGGGGGCATAGCTCGGCCCTCATTGGCGCTGACATTGCCCGACAAGCAGGGGTGAAATGGCTGGTGCTCTTTCACCACGACCCCGCCTCGGAGGATGACGAGATCTGGCGCATCCACCGGGAAACGCTAGAGTATATGTCTCAAGACCTCAGCACTGCGCCCCCCGAGGTATTGGTGGCCACCGAGGGCCTGGAGATTAACCTCTCAGATAAACACGATTTCGCCGTGGGAGCGCAGATGATGGGCGACGTTGCTCTCCTCTCACTAGAGGGGCGCTTCGATGCTTACGGTGCTGAAGTCTTTGAAGTGCAATTCGACACGCTGTTGAGGCAGACTAATATGTTCAAAGTTGTGCTGAGTATGCAAGACGTGACGGAGCTCAGCATGGCTGGAGTCAAGGCGCTGCTTGAAGCGCGCAAGCAAACCTATAGCATGGCCTTGGTCCAGCTTCCAAGTCACATCCATCGCGTGTTGGAGTTGGCGGTGACCACCGATTTCTTCGCGATCTACGACGAAGTGGACATCGCCCTGGAGGCGCTCAACGCCTCCGGCAACGAGAGGCACTGAGAACAGCAAGGGCCTTGGGCAAAAAATAGGCCGGCTCATATGTGCCGCCCCATGCGATCAGAACGCGGGCGATCGACGCGATTCTGAGCATAAGATCTCAGGCTGTTTCCATTTCAAAATCAACGTACTCAATTTTCAGCCGGTTCTCTATCTTCGCTCCGAAGAAGCCCAGCAATTCCCCGATGAGCTCCGCTTTGTGCTCGGCGTCGCGCGCTGACCACGTGCGGCTCTTGATCTCGAGGTAGTAACCATTCTCCTCTGGCATCCTCAACTGATCCAGGTTGATGGCAAAGTCAGTCTCTTTATAGATAATATGGAAGCGCTGCCGTCGTTTGATCACCTGCCGCTCTTCATCGGGCTTGAAGTACTCCCGGTAGAAGCGCAGGCTGCGGTCAGCTGGCGCTGCGTAGCGAGAGCGGGTCAGCACTACCGAGTTGTCGTACTCTCGCTCACGGGCCGGCCCCATCATGGTAATAGTGTAAAATACCTCTCGGACCTCTGCCGCCTCGTCGAGCACTTCGTCTTCTCGATAGCGCAATCGGCCCCGTTCGCCACCCTTGAACAAGAAATAGGTATCATACTGGTCGCGTATGGATGAACGAGGGACTGTCAACTCTGGTCCGGCTAATTTCGCCAGAATGTCCTCCATCCTATCCACACGCACTTTCACCTGAATCTCAAAAGTCTCCTGCGGGATGACGCCACTGCCAATTGCCAGGAGTTTCGACAGCAGATTCCCTTCGCGGGCGATGAGGAAGGAATCGATGCGGCGGGCGAATTCTTCAGCCTCGACCTTGAGCGCTTCCTCGTCGAGAGTCAGCAATTTCCGGCCGCGCATCAAAAGACATCCGTTTACCAACACATCACGTACGTCGGTGCTTTTGGCAGCGTAGACGAGCTGTGAGTAAATGGCATCAGGATCGCGCCTGAATCTGGGCGTCCCGTGGATCCGGTTCAATTCGACGACGGTGATGTCGGCCCGTTTGCCCACTTTCAGCGAGCCTGTAATGTGCCCAAGATGCAAGGCTCGTGCTCCTTCGATGGTAGCCATAGCCAAGGCGGTCTTAGCGGGCAGTGCCGTGGGGTCGCCAAAGAAACCCTTGGCCAAAAAAGCGGCCAGTCGGGTTTCTTCGAACATGTCCAGGTCATTATTCGAAGCGGGACCGTCGGTGCCAATGCCTACATGCAATCCCAGATCTATCATCTTCTGCACCGGGGCCACGCCACTAGCCAGCTTGAGATTGCTGCTGGGACAGTGCGCCACGCCGGCCTTATGGTGCTTCAGAGTATGCATCTCCCCCTCATCCAGGTGAATGCAATGAGCTGCAATGACTTTGGCGTCCAGGATGTTCTGCTTCTTCAGCCAGGGTACCACTGGCATATCATATTGGCTTCTGTTCTCCTCCACCTCCAGGGCCGTTTCTGAGACGTGAATGTGTAACGGTACGTCGTATTCCACAGCCAGAGCCGCCGAAGCCCGCAGCAATTCAGGAGTGGCGGTGTAAGCTGCGTGCGGGCCAACAGCCGGGACAATAAGGGGGTGGTCCAGCCAGTGCTCGATGAAATCGCGGCAATAGGCCAGGCTCTCTTCGTAGCTGGTGGCATCGGGAGCGGGGAATTTGAGGATGGTTTGGGCACAAATGGCGCGCATCCCGGCTTCAACTGTCGCGCGGGCCACTTCGTCCTCGTAGTAATACATATCACAGAAGGTGGTGATACCCGAGCGAATCATCTCGGCGCATGCTAGAAGTGTGCCTACGCGGCAAAAGTCAGGGCCCACAAACTCACGCTCTACCGACATCATATAGCCGTAAAGCCAGACGTCCAGGCGCAGGTCGTCGGCCAGGCCACGCAGCAGGGTCATGGGGACGTGAGTATGCGCGTTGACCAATCCGGGAATGATGGCACATCCCGCACAATCGAGGGTCTCTCTCGGGGTAAAGTGAGTTTCCAGATCGACGCTGTCGCCCACTGCAGTAATTTCTTTCCCACTTATGGCTACGGCACCGTCTTCAATCACCTGGCGCGTGTCGTCCATGCTCACGACTATGCCGCGAGTCAGAAGCCAATCAACCGGTTGGGTAGACATCGAGCTAGTTTACGTCCTTTCGCCACTCAATACAAAAAAGCCAGGGGCAGGTTGCCCCGCTGGCTTGATTGCAAACCATAACTGGCTTCCGACGCTGGCTGAACTGAAATCGACAGGAAACTAAACATCCCAGTCGTCGTCAACTTCATCCTCATCGAGGTCCAGGAGATCATCCTCTTCTTCGTCCCACTCCAGCGGCTCTTCGTCGTCGAGAACATCATCGTCGTCCCATTCTTCTTCGTCTTCTAGCAGCACGTCCTCAATGCCTTCGTAGGTGAGGCATCCCTGCTCAGGGTCGTAAGTTATTTCTTCCGACGAACACACGCCTTCCTCATTGAAGATGCAATCAGTAGCACGGCAGATGATTTTGGTCATAGTCTTACCCCCCCTCGGAATTGGGTCGGAATATACTTATGGTTCATATTATCAAGACGAATTGGCTCCGACCTTGAGGTCAACCAGTGACAAAAAGAAAATGGCGGTAATGATAATCGCCGAACTTACGCACCACTGGCAAATGGCATAGATCACGTACAGTTCCAAGTAGGTCAGGTAAGCCGAGTATAGCACACCTATCAGGGAGATGCCAAATATGGCGAGTGGAATGTAACTGTCCAGGTCTTCTGGGATACGGCCTCGTAGTAACGTCAGGACGAGCAAGGCTGTGTAGGCTACCAGTCCCAAAAGAGCGACGGGGATGCCTCCCACATCAGAATAAACGCTTTGCTGCACAATATCACAGCCCCTGGATTGACCGCATGCGACCGCCTGGCCTGCCAGGTGAGCCCAGGTGAGATAACCCGATACGCCCATTCCAGCTAGGGCCAGCAACCGCATCAGCCACAGTCGCCAATCAACGTCGGACGTGGAATGTGAAGTTATGTCTCTTACGATGTCTCCCATCTCATGATCCCTGTGACAACGTGTTATCGAAGAGTTGGCGCAACTCACCCTCAGACAGTTCCCCGCGCACTATCTGCCCATTGAGAAACCAGGTGGGTGTCGCTTCTACGCCCTCGCTCTTTCCCTGGTCGTAATCGGACTGAACCTCACCGGCTTTGGTACCTGAGTCAAGGCAGGCGTCAAAGGTGGCAGTGTCAAGCCCAAGTTGTTGGGCATATGTCTTCAGTTGGGGCTTACTGTAGGCGGCCAGGCCGGTCCCCCGCTGGGCAAAGAGCAGGTCGTGATATTGCCAGAATTTATCAGCTCCCTGGTCAAGTGCGCACTCGGCCGCCTGGGCTGCTTGAGATGACTCGGGTGCCAGGAAAGCAAAGTTGCGGAAGATGATCTGTGCTTGACCTGTCTCAACATAATCCGGGTCGAGCGCTTTAAGGGCGTCGGCAAAATTACCGCAGTGACTGCACAGAAAATCGGAATATTCTACCAACTTCAGCGGCGCATCTGGCGATCCTTTATAGGGGTCCCCATCGGACGTTACGCCTGTCTGATATGCCAGATTGCCAACTGCCACCGGTTGCGGGCGGTTGCTGTTCAAAATCAGCAACAAAGCGGCGGCCAGTACCGCCACGCCGGCGACGATCAAGATCTGAGTGGTTGAGATACCCTGTTGTTGCCTGGAACGCCGCCGCCTCTTTTGTCGGGTTGTCATAGATCACCTCAGTTCCAAACGATAAGTCCTAACCTCGGAGTATAAATGGAATATCTCAGATAATGCTGTTGGACACGACGCAGAAACCGGTCTACTATTAACTGCTTGCGTCGCGCTGAATTCTACGTCAAGTCGCTGTGGTGCGCAAGTTAATATCTGATGGTCGACAGCTTCTGTCCTTACTGGCTCGTCTGTTTGGCAGAACAGACTGGGTTAGGTATAATTAGATTGGAATGGGTTGTAACTTTCGAAAGGAAAAAAGAGTAAGATGTTGACGATTATTACTTTTGCTATCGTGTTGAGCCTGTTGGTGTTTGTGCACGAGTTTGGCCATTTCATTGTCGCCAAACGGACGGGCGTGGTGGTTGAGGAATTTGCTTTTGGCTACCCGCCACGGTTGCTGAAATACTGGCAAAGCGAGGGAAAAGTCCTCCTTGATGGAAGGAAGATGGTCATTGGGCGCAAGGCCAACGTTTCGCGCCAGGTCGAAGTCGGCACGCGCGTGATATACGAGAGTGAAGCGCAAGCCGATGGTCGGGTTGTGGTGACTCGCATCCAGCCGGTCCCTGAAGACATGTCCGATGACGATGTGGCGCATGAACTGGGTCGGCCTGTCGGCGTCGTGCAGGGACTGGAGCGCGGTACTGAATACACCATAAATCTGATTCCCTTTGGTGGCTATGTTCGTATGTTGGGCGAAGAAGACCCTAAGGCTCCTGGCAGCTTTGCCAGTAAGAGCAAACGGGTTCGCATTGCTGTGTTGGTGGCAGGCGCCACGATGAACGTTTTGTTGGCAATTGTAGTCTTTGCTGCTTCGTTTATGCTGGGCGCACCCCAGGTTGTCGCCACTGACAACGTGATGATCAGCGGAATTGCTGCTGGATCTCCGGCTGACAAAGCTGACCTGCGAGTGGGGGACATCATCGTCTCTATTGATGGTGTTCCGGTCAAATCGCCAGAGGAGTTGGTGACATTGACCAATGAACGGCTTGGCCAGAAAGTATTGTTGGGTATCAAGCGCGGGGAAGATAGCCTACAGGTCACAGTCACGCCCCGCGTCAACCCGCCCGAGGGAGAGGGCGCGATTGGCGTCAGTATTCAGCCAGCCGTTTCGAAGATTACGCTAAAGTATTATCCCCTCGGCGAGGCTTTGTGGTCGGGCGTGCAACAAACATTTGGCACCATTGCTTTGACCCTTAGCGTGCCTATCCTTGTTCTGCGTGGGCTCGTTCCTGCCGCGCTGGTCCGTCCGATTGGGCCGCCCGGCATCTACCAGCAGACCGCCTCGGCTGTGCAGGCTTCGGTGCAAACGGGCTGGTGGTTTCCCTTGCTCAACCTGGTTGGTCTGATCAGCACGGCGCTGGCCATTACCAATTTATTGCCCTTGCCGGCTATGGATGGGGGGCGCATCTTCTTCATCATCGTGGAGGCCGTCCGAGGGCGACGCATTGACCCGGCCCGGGAAGGTTTTATCCACTTGGTCGGACTCGGAATCTTGATGGTGTTGATGCTGGTGGTCAGCTATTACGACATTGTCCGTCCCATGTCGACCATAGATTGGCGCAGTCTAATCCAATGATGTCGCGCTGCCCTCGCTGCCAAAGTCCTGTCCAAAGCGAATGGGCTGTGTGTCCAACCTGTGGCCTGCCTCATGCAGGCAGTCGGGGCCAAATAAGATGTCGCACATGTGGGGCGCGGACCAACAGTATTTACCATGTGTGTCCCGCTTGCGGTGCCGATCTGGAACCAGCGCCGTTTCCACTTTGGCCGCCCGGCAGGTACGTTCGACTTGCGGGCAGCGCATTCTTGGCAGTGGGTCTCATCTTTGGCTTGTTGCGTCTCCGGCCAAGCGTAGAACGGGGTACCAACCAGGCGATAGCTTTCTTTATGCCTACCCCAACCTCAACGGTGACTGCCACTGGCACGCCGACGGCTACGCCGACACCAACCGGCACGCCGACGAGAACACCTACGCTTACTCCTTTGCCTACTCCGACGGCTACGCCGACAGCGACGTCAACTGAATCTGCATCTCCCACACAGGCCTTGCCGGCGACGGCCACTCCTACCCCAACTGTCATTCCCACGCCAACGCCGCGTTTTGCCGCTCCGGTATTGATCAGTCCTCTGGATGGGGAGGTTTTTGTCGGGCGTGGGCAATTCGTTGTCCTGCGCTGGGAGTCGGTGGGGCCGCTGGCGGAAAACGAGTGGTATGCTGTGCGCCTCTCCTGGTCCGAGAATGGCACCTTTGGCCAGCGAGGCGGCAATAATTTGAAGGAGACCTCGTGGCAGATCCCGGCTGACTTTTACTGGGGCAAAGCTGACCAAGAGACGGGACGTGCTTACGAATGGTATGTTTACATTGAGCGGGTGACGGAGGCAGAAGATGGCCAAAAGGTAGGGGAACCTGTTAGCTCCCCCAGCGAAGTACGTACCCTTTATTGGCAATGATTGATGGTCAGAAAATGGAATTCGAAAAGGTTCTTTTGCATCTTAGTAATACGAATGAACATCTAATTACCCAGCACCTGTACGCACTTTCGGATATGACCCACAAGCACTTTGAGCACTTCCGTCAGGTGTGGCCAGGTATCGAGCCTGGACGCCGCCGGTTGGTGATACGCAACCTGGTGGAATTGACAGAGCATAGTTTCGAGGTCAACTTTGACCCCGTCTTTTTGCTCGTGTTGGCAGACGAAGATAGCGACATTCGAGCGGCAGCCATTGATGGACTCTGGGAAAACGAGGATCAGGCCCTCATCGGCCCGTTGGTTCATCTGTCACGTGCCGACGAATCGCCTGCTGTTCGGGCAGCGGCTGCCATTGCCCTGGGGCGCTTCGTTTTGTTGGGCGAACTTGAGGAAATCGATCGTGCTCCTGCTATGTTGGCCGAGGAAGCGTTGCTGGAAACGATTCGGCATGGGGAAGAGGAGATGGAAGTGCGTCGCCGGGCGGTCGAGGCTATTGCCTATTCTGGCGAGGCCGGCGTGCGTGAAATCATAGAAGTTGCCTTTTACGACGAAGACGAAAAGATGCAGGCCAGCGCACTATTTGCCATGGGCCGTAGCGCTGATCCCTACTGGTGCAAACTGCTTCTTAAGGAATTGGACAACCCTAATCCAGAACTTCGTTTTGAGGCAGCTCGTGCCTGCGGTGAGTTGGAGGCATCTGCGGCTGTGTCACGGCTGGCCCAGATGGCTTTTGACGATCCAGATCGGGAAGTCCAAGAAGCAGCTATGTGGGCACTCGGACACATCGGCGGTCGCGAAGCCCGCCAGGCTCTTGAAGCTTGCTACGAAAGCGATGACGAGTTTCTGAGCCAGGTGGCTTCCGATGTCCTGGATGATATGGCCTTACTGGGCGATAACATCTCCATTCCCCTTTACGAAGACTTCGACGAAGACGAATAACCACAATGGCCTTTCTCTGGCTTCCTGGCATCGTAGCTTAGTCCTTCTGGACCTATGGCATCCTTCCTCGGTGTTGCATTCAATGTTCTAGGCCCCATTTTCCTCATTGTTGGGCTTGCAGTTCTGATTGATCGCCGCTTCGCTCCTGACCCCCGGGCCTTTTCGCGTGTTGTCGTTTATCTCTTTAGCCCTGTTCTCATCTTTGAAGGCATTGCCCGATCAGATTTGCAGGCGGCCGAGATTGGACTGATCGTGGTTATGGCGACCCTTTCCACCCTGGCAATGACCCTGGTAGGATGGGGTTTGGCTCGTCTGTTTCGTTTCGACCGCAAGCTTGAAAGTGCCTTTATGCTCAGCGTGATCCTGATAAATGCCGGCAACTATGGCCTACCCCTCAACGAGTTCGCTTTTGGCAAGGCTGGCTTACAGCGTGCCATTATCTTCTTTGTAGTAACAGCTATTGCTGCGAATACTTTAGGGGTTTATCTGGCTTCACGCGGCACAGCTTCGGCTCGGCGATCGTTGCGAAATGTGTTCACCGTTCC
>JAHELX010000016.1:0-2869 GCA_024643945.1 Anaerolineales bacterium | reverse complement strand
GACGAAGCAGCCGATCGGCTCGAACGTGCCCAGGAACTGGATCCCACGAATGTTGAGGTCGCCATCAATTTGGGCGGTGCCTATGTGATGCAGGGGCGCCACGCCAAGGCGGTGCCGGTACTGGAAGATGCCAGCCGTGCAGATCCAGACCACGTCATGGTCTGGATCAACCTGGCGGCCGCGTACCTCGGCTATCTGGAGGCCTCGGACGAAGATGGTCAGCGCAAAGCCATCGCTGCTTTTGAGCGGGCCCTGGCCCTCGATCCCAAAGCGCCCAGTGTCAATTACAACCTGGGCCTCATCTACAAACAGCGCGGCGAGATAGAAAAGGCCGCTGCCCATTTTTGGCGTGCCCTGGATGTAGATCCCTCCGACAACGACGCCCGGATCCGCCTGCGCCAACTTGGCCGCGAAGACGCCACCAGTTCCCCTGATACATAAAGTGCCTAGCTGTGTCCAATCAGGCATCCTTGGATCAGGGCCATACGAAGCCAGCGGCGCGCCGCAATGGTGATATGATACCTCGTACCAACTAAAACTGGCCCCACATCCACATTTCCAGCGCTGGGCCTGTTCTGCCAGCCATTGGTCAGGCCCCTTGATCTTTAGCTCTTCAAGATGGGCTACGACATCTCGATGGTGAGTGTGGCCATCCTCCTGGAAAGCCTGAATCTGATCGCAGGGAAACTCCAGGCAGAGACTACAGTGAATAATGCCTTTGCCCGTTGCACACATGCCCGGATCTTGCACTGCGCGCACCCAGGGTGGACATAGAGGCTATCAGAGCGACATCCTTGACAGGTAAAGCCGTCCACTTTCCACCCCTGGGGGACAGCCTCTTTCAAGAGGTGCTTGCCTTCTGGAAAAGAGGCGCGATAGTGATAACAGGCGCCACAATAGAGTCCACAGACCCCCAACAGTAGCTTGAGATCTGCCATTATCTGCTACTCCGTAGAACATGGCAGCGGTGTTTGTCATAGAGCCTCCCCATGGCTCGCCATGGTGGAGGGGATACGAGTTGGTGTGGCTTCGGGCTGGGTGGCAGCCTGGGCTATCATTTGTCGCGCGCGGAATAGGCGCGATTTGATGGCCGGCGCCGTCGAATTGAGTGCCTCGGCAATTTCCTTATACGATAACTCGTGCCAATAGCGTAGGATCAATGCTGCTCTGTAATCGGGAGGCAATGAGTTCAGCATCTCGCGTACGTCCCGTTGAGCCTCACGGCTCAGGGCTACCTCCTCGGGTCCCGGGCGCGGATCGAACAGCCAATGAGAGGCCAGTAGGTTATCCCACGACAGCAGCCCAAGGCGCCGCCGGCGCAGTTGGTCAATGCAATAGTGTGAGGCAATCGACAGCAGCCAGGACGGGAATTTGCGATTCGGGTCGTACGAGGCAAGCCGGGTATAAGCCCGAATGAACGTTTCTTGGGCAGCGTCTTCGGCCTCGGCCGGGTCACCGAGCATGCGATAGCACAGGTTGAAGACCGGTCGCTGATAAACCTCTACCAGTTGGGCAAAAGCGGCGTCGTCACCCTGGCGGGCGCGCTCGATCCAGAATTTATCGTCTCTATCCATGGTTATTCCATATATGACTCGAAATGGTCCGCTACCTTCGTGCGGCGATCTATCTTCAGAGGCGCGGTAGGACCCGGCAGGTTCGGTTCATGGTCACACGGGATGCTTGCACGATTATCACTATACCTGAAACTGCGATTGCCTGCATCGGAAAGATGATGGGTTTCCACTCAACACAAAGACTGTCTTTTCGACGGTGTGACTCCACATTTTTCGTACATGGCCTACAACAAATGTTGTAGACGTGCGTTCTGATCCAGATAGTCCACCGCAAACATAAGTTCCAGGCCATCTTCGGAGACTTGCCGGTTTAACACCCGGATACCAGCGCAGTTTAGCAAGCCATTGGCTAAACTCAATTTAACACAAAATATCCTTCGACACATCCGTCACCCGGGGAGAATTTGACCTGGTCAGGTGGTGAGTCTTTTACATGGCCAGGTGACCAGGTCGTTAAGGAAAGTCCATTGACAAAATCCTCCTCGATATACACACGAACACCATCGCAATTTTTGATCACATGCCGACCGGGTAGCACTGAAAGATCAGGTGGCGGGAATGAGGAATAACTGTTCCTTGGGGATTTGTCGTAAGCTCTCGACGACCTGATTGACTCCCTCAAGTTGGACCAACTGGTCATGGGTGTGGGCCGGCCCCAAAGCGATGATGCGACCTATTCCGGCGCTATGGGCAGCCTGGATGCCTGAGCGGGAATCTTCTATAACCACACAACTGGCCGGGTCCAGGCCAAGATTGCTGGCCGTCTGGAGGTAAATATCCGGCGCAGGCTTACCTGGCCTGGTGCCGTCATCATATACAATCTGCTCAATTTTGAACCACCTGTCCAGGTGAAAATGCTCTACGAAGAAATCAAGATTGCTTTTTTCAGAGGCGGTGGCAATCGTACGCCGGATGTGATGAACGACCAGGAAGTCCATGAGTTCCATCGCGCCTGGTGACAGCTTGAAATTCTTTCCTTGGTCCAAACAAAGTTGTCGATAGATAGTCTCCTTTTGTTGAGTGAGTTGCTCGAGTTCGTGTCCCTTTATAGGGCGTCCATTTAGATATTCCAGGGTGTGCCGGTTATCGCGGCCGTGAATATGGACCGCAATCTCTTCCTCTGAGAATGGCGATCCCCTGATTTCTCCGGAAAATTGCTTCCAGGCTCGCTCTTGAAGATGGCTATCCCACCAGAGAACGCCGTTGAAGTCGAAGATGATACCTTTAAATTTCACCGGATGTCCTCCAGACTCGGCCACTTACGCTTTGACTTTGGCGTGAACGATGGCGTAGAC
>JAHELX010000326.1 GCA_024643945.1 Anaerolineales bacterium | reverse complement strand
CGGGTCGAGCTTTTCGTAGAGGCGCAGGGTGATGTCGGCGTCCTCGGCGGCGTAGACCGTCGCCTTGTCGATCTCGACCTCGTCGAACAGCACCTTGTTCTTGCCGCTGCCGGCGACTTCGCTGAAGCTGATGGTGCGATAGTCGAGCAGTTCCGCGGCCAGGCTGTCCATGCCGTGCGATTTGGCTGCCGGCTGCGCCAGGTAGCTGGCGAGCATGGTGTCGTAGAGCGGCCCCTTGACTTCGATGCCGGCGCCGGCCAGCACCAGGATGTCGTACTTGAGGTTCTGGCCGATCTTCAGTTTGTGCGGATCGGTCAACAGCGGGCGCAGGGCGGTCAGCACCTGCTGCAGGGGGAGCTGGTCGGGGACGCCGAGGTAGCGATGCGCCACCGGCAGGTACCAGGCGCTGCCGGTCGCGACTGCAAACGACAGTCCGACCAGTTCGGCGCGCAACGGATCGAGGCTGGTGGTCTCGGTGTCAAAGGCAAAACGATCGGCCTGGCGCAGGGCGGCCAGCATGATCTCAAGATCGGCTTCGGTCAGCACCGTCTGGTAGCAGGCACTGTCCACCGTGACCCGCTCGTCGCTGGAGAACTCCTGCAGCAGTTTATGAAACTCGCAGCGTTTGAACAGCTCGGTCAGGGCAACCCGGTTCGGTTTGGACAGGGCGAAATCGGCGTAATCGACCTCAAGCTCCATGTCATCGATCAAGGTCACCAGCTGCTTCGACAGCCTGGCCTGCTCGGCAAAGGCTTCCAGATTCTCCCGGCGCTTCCCTTTGAGCTGGTGCAGGTTGGCCAGCAGATTCTCAATCGATCCGAACTCGTCGATCAGCGCCTTGGCGGTCTTTTCGCCGATCCCCGGCACCCCCGGCACGTTGTCCGAACTGTCACCGGAGAGCCCCTGTACTTCGATGACCTTGTCGGCGCCACCGAAGCGCTCAAACACCTCGGCCGGCCCGTAAATCTTGTCCTTCATGGTGTCGAGCAGCTGGATCTTGTCGCTGACGATCTGCATCAGATCCTTGTCGCCGGTAACAACGGTGACCTGTAGCCCCTGGGCGGCAAAGCGCTTGGCCAACGTGGCGATGATGTCGTCGGCCTCAAAGCCGGGGGTTTCGATCGCCGGCATGTTGAACGCCTTGACGATCTCCTTGATGGTTGGAATCTGCGGGATCAGATCGTCCGGCATCGCCGAGCGGTTGGCTTTGTACTCCGGGTAAAGCTCCTTGCGAAAGGTCGGCCCCTTGCTGTCGAAGACCACCGCCAGGTGATCGGGGGCGAGTTCGCGCACGATCTTCAGCAGCATGTTGGTAAAACCGTAAATAGCGTTGGTCGCCTCCCCCTTGCTGTTGGAGAGGTGGCGGATGGCGTAGTAGGCGCGGTAGATGTAGCTGGAACCGTCGATCAAAAACAGCCGTTGGGGCAAATCAGACATGGAGCCTCGCAATCAAAAGGATGGGCGGAATTATTTCATAGCGGCGGGGAGGAAGGAAGGAAAAAGGGGGGTGTGCAGGACGGTGCCGTCTATTCGTAATGGGTCCACATGCGCAACACTTTGACTGTGTGGCTTTGTTCATGTATCTGATAGACCAGTCGATGTTTGATATTGATGCGGCGTGAGTAGGCCCCGGTGAGATCGCCGACCAGTTTTTCGAAAGGGGGCGGGTTTTGCAAGGGGTTCTCGGCCAGAAGGTCGAGCAGTCGCAGCGCTTTCGGTTTTAGACCGGCGGCGGCCAGTTTCTGTGCGTCTTTCTGCGCTGGTTTGGTGTAGACCAGCTTCCAACTCACCAGTCCAGATCCTCGTCACAGGCGTCAAGCGGTGTTTTGAGGCCGTCAATGATCGAGTCACGCATGCCGGGGACGGAGTGCAGGTAGAGGGTCTCCTGCACGGCACGCCAATCCTCCTCGGCAATCAGGATTGCATTGCTGCGCTTGCCGGTGATCTGGATCGGTTCATGCGATTCAGAAACCTCATCGAGAAGTTTGTAGAGTGATTTACGTGCTTCGGTTGCGGTGATGCTAGGCATGGCACCCTCTCTTTCGTACGAAAAAGCGTACGCTTATTGTGGGGCGTTGTCAATGGGCGGATAGTAAAGGAACAGGGGACGTAGTTGATGTTTTGACATTCGCTGAAGATTTGATATTAAATGTCAAAAAATCAACTACGTCCCCTTATCCCCGCGTTCTTCATTCAAAGACAACCGAAATTTCGGTGTTTCTGCTACCTTTAAGTTGAACTGGTTTCGTTCCGTTAATAAGTATTTGAGATACGAAAACGTTTAATGCAATTTGGCCCGTCGGGCTAACTCTTTTTATGAACCTTAGCAATAAACCGTCGTCGTTATACACTTCATAAACATCAGGGTCTTCGCCATCTTCTCTGTGTTTAAAAAACTGCACCTCCGACTGATACTTGCTCGGGTGCTCTTGCGCTACCATGTGAACGACACTCGGAAATGGCGGCCTCAAAGCTGGCCCATAAAGTCCAAAATGACCAGACCACTCTTCGGTTCTTGGGGTAAGTTCAACCTTAAATTTCTCTCCGTTCCACGTGTATTCTCGTTCACATCCGTTACCTGCTTTGATCACCAAAAGACCATGAGAAGTGTCAGCCGAAATTGTCATGCCTTCCGTCATGATAGCTTCGCGAATTTTGGATGAATCGCATTTTGCTGAGCATGAAATCGAGAGAAAGACAAAGAAGATCGTGATGCTGGATATTCGTGCAGTTCTCATCGTTGCTTTTCTCATTTACGGTTAAAGCTCAGGGGCGTTTTTCCGGGCAGGATCACTCACCGCGTTGCGGTAGCGCTGCTCCATCATCTCAATCGAGCGCAGATGGGCCATGGCTTCCTCGATCTCCCGCTGCAGACGTCGCCGCTGGTCTGGTCTCAGCCAGATCCGCTTCAGTTTCTGTTCGTTTTCCTCGATCGTTTTCGTAAAGGTGTTGCGGGTTTGGTCAAACGTTTCGCGAGCAAACTGCTGCTGTTGCTCCGGGGGCATATCGTAGTAGCGCTTGGCTGTAAGCGAAGACGACAGCATTCCGAAGGCGATCCAGGCGATGACTCCGGCCGGGATTGCAAACAGGAAGAGAACCCCGCCGCCGCGACCGGACCATGCGACGGTACCGTAGAGTAAGAAGAGTGTCAGCGCCGCGAAGGCAACAAACACCAGCAATAACAGCAGGCGCGACAGGGCGCTGAAAAAGCCGCGGCTCAATACGCCGGTCAATCCAAGTACAACGACAACCAGGAGTGCGCAAATCGTCAGAATGCCCATGCCTTACCTCTGTCTCTTTCATCTGGTTGGTCGACGACTCATGCCAAAGACCTGTTTCGCCCGTTTTTTCTAAATACCGTCCGGGAGCTTGGCGGCCATCATCGCCTTCCGGTCAATCCTGCGCCCGTCGACAATGAACGTTCCGTCGCCCACTGCGTGAACCGTGCGCTTCTCCTTGCGTGTGGTATTGATGTATGCGGCGACCGCTTCCAGCACAACAATGTTGTGCTTTTCAACAATGTCGATGACCTGGCACTCAATGTTGGCGAGGCACTCCTTGATCAACGGCGCCCTGACGACTTTGCCCGGCAGCGGCGTGAGCTTGAACCTGGCAAACTTGTCGGTGTCGGCCCCAGAGCAGGTACCAATGCCGACCACCTTATCCAGCAGATCGACGGCGGGAATGGCAATGACACATTCCTTATTGTTACGCAACGCCGTAAAAGAGTGATTCCATGCACCGGTGGTGATGGCAAATACCGGAGTGAAATCGAGCACCATGGTCCAGGAGATGGTCATGATGTTGTCCCTCTGACCATCATGGGTCGTCACGAGGACAACGGGCCCTGATTCCACCAGGGTAAAGGCTTTACTCAGTTCCAACTGGCGCATAAGAGCACCTCACCATATCCCTTTGCAGATGGTTGGGCCAAGTTTGCCTGCTCGAGTTTATCAAGCCGTCCAACGGACTTGTCTACCCATTGACAGTCGTGGGTCTGATACGGGTTAGGGCGCAGGACTACAAACAGCCTTCGACGTACTCTACTGAAGGTTCGATTCCCGCTCTGATACGAGTAATCCGGTCATCAACCGCTTCCATGACAATGGCGCTCTTTTCGTTCTCGGATTTGAAAATCAGGTAAAAACCATTGTTTGTGTATTTGTGTGGTCGAACAATGGCCTCTGGATGGTTTTTTCTGATTTGTTCCAGAGGCGTACCGACCGCGATCTCTAAAGCATTTTGAACGGTTGGATTTACTTCTGCCCGGGTTACGATGCCCCGTTCAACCATAAAATCGACGCCTGGATATCGGTCGAACTGGACATACCCGCAATCCGGGGTTGTCTCTTTCAGTGAGCCTCTTTCGTTAAGCGCATGCTCAATTTCAACGAGCAGGGAGCCGAATGAGACGAGTCCATACGCTTCACTGGTGAGGACTGTTTTCTCTGCACATGCGATCGGTGCAATGAATATTGTCAGGATCAATAAATATACTGCCCTCATATACGTGTACCCTAACGGACCAAGCTAAGCGGGCTGGGCTTGGCCACTTTCAATTGTGTAGAAACTTTACGCGAACCGCCGCCGTATCACCCCGTCCGCTTGAGCGCTTTGATACTAGTGCAGGCCCCCTCCAGATACCGGACCATCCGGTATCCTTTGAGATGAATGCAAAACCCTCAGAGAAAGGAGCCTGCACCATGAGATTCTACACCAAACAACATCAGTTTTACTGCGGTATTGATTTACATGCCGACGCCATGTACGTCTGTATCCTCGCTCAAGCCGGGGAGACGGTTCTTCACCGTAATATCCAGACCCGTCCGAAAGATTTCCTGCGACTGATCAAACCGTATCGAGGCAGCCTTGTTGTCGGCTGCGAGTGTATGTTCTCCTGGTACTGGCTGGCCGATCTGTGTGCCGACGAGAAGATCGATTTCGTGCTCGGCCATGCGCTGTATATGCGAGCCATTCATGGCGGTAAAGCCAAAAACGACCGTATCGATTCACACAAGATCGCCGTGCTGCTACGCGGCGGCTCCTTTCCGCTGGCCTACACCTATCCGAAACCGATGCGCGCCACCCGCGATCTGCTGCGCCGGCGCAATCATCTGGCCCGCAAACGCAGCGAACTGTTTGCCCATATCCAGAACACCGCCACTCAGTACAACCTGCCCGATCCGCTGGGGCGTATCGCTAAGCCGAGTGAACGCGGTGACGTGCCGAAAAAGTTTGCCGACCCGATCGTGCGGCGGATTGTCGAGGTTGATCTGGCGACCATTGAGCATTATGAGCAGCTGCTCGGATCGCTGGAACGGGAACTGGAGCGTATTGCCACCGGCCACGATCCGGTCAACCTGGCGCTGCTGAAAAGTATCAACGGCGTCGGAAGAATTCTCGGACTGGTGCTGCTCTATGAGATCGAAGACATCAGCCGTTTTCCCAGAGAGCAGGATTTTGCTTCGTACTGCCGATTGGTGAAGCCGGCCAAGCAGTCCAACGGCAAAAACTACGGCCACTCGGGCAAGAAGATCGGCAACGCTCACCTGCGCTGGGCCTTTGGCGAAGCGGTGGTGCTGATGCTTAAAGGCAACAAGCCGGCACAAGCCGTGCTGCAAAAACTCGCCAGCAAGCACGGCAAGGGCAAGGCTCTGGCGATTCTCGCCCATCGCCTCGGTCGAGCGGTTTACTACATGCTCAAAAATCAGGTGCCCTTTGACCAGGAGCGCTTCCTGCGTCTTGGTGCCTGATCGGGAGGAGGCGGATCAGCCTGGAGGTCTAACTGGCGGCATCCACTAAAGCAGACAGCACAAGCGGCCAAAGTGAAGCTGAAACTTCTGGGGGAAACAACCCCGCAATCCGGGCCGCATCGTCAGATAACCACCGCCAGCCCGTTGTTTTGATTGGAGATCCGTCTCGCTCCCAACATATTGCGATGGCCAAAAGGGCCAGCGCCGGATTCTGCACCTTCCCCGATCCCGCACCTAACTGCGGCTATCTCTTACAGATAGACCCCGATGTTTTGACTGGGACGGCACAAGGTTTACGAGCGTGATTCCAGGTGGCGGGGAGGACTCGAAACGAGCCCCGCAAAAAAGAGCCTCGATACGTGTTTGGAGCAGAGTTCGTCTGCAGCCAGAAGAGAATCCCAAGCCGGAAATCCGCTTGGCTCTTTTGATCAGTCGCTTGTCAATGAACGGAAAAAGCTCAATCTTTTGCGTTAACGGACTCGTCTACCCCTTGACAGCCGGGGGCCTGATACGGGTTAGACAACATTCTATTTGAGATACTTAAGTAAGTCTGCCCTGTCAATTGTCCACTGTTCGAAAAGCTCATTTGTTCTAGCCATGTATGCATCGTGAAGCGCCCGTTCGTCATACTTATATGTGGGTGGACGTGGTGTTTTTAAATGCTCTATAGATTTTTGAAGTGCGCTTTTAATTTGAATGGTCATTTTCTCAGCTTCCATTAAAGTGGCGCTCTCTAATACCCACGTACCTGGGATAAATGCTTCTTGGGTAAGAATTATGGCTCTGGTGTCACCTGCGAGATATTTTCTGTAGAATATTTCAGGGTGCTTGGTGAAAAGCTCATTAGCCATATACCCATATTCCTCATGGGCAGCTCCGTCAAACCATTCTCTAATTTTGAATAAAGCATCCCATGTTTCTGGTGATTCTTCATGTGTGGGAAGGCTTTGGAATAAAATGTTTGCAGCACTCAAATAGTCTATTTTGTGTGTCTCTTGAAGTGCAAATTTGTCTTTTGATGTGAGGACTGCTTCAGCGCATTTTTCAGGTGGGTAGTTGATGCTTGAAGAAGCGACTGCTGCAAATGCAAAGATAAGGAAAAAGAATATTAAGTTTAAAGTAACTTTGTGCATCTACTTTCCTTTATTTGTTGTTGTCTAACGGTTCATGATAAGCGGTGGCGACGCGAACTTGCGTGACCTACCGCAATTTAGATTTTCAATTTAAGACAGACGTATTTTCCGTCCGGTTGATTAGTTGGTTATGCCATGCCTTTGATTATTTCTTCTGTCGATTCTATTTTTGCGTAAGGAACTGAAAGTGCGGCCATAAAAGATGCATGAACATC
>JAHELX010000325.1 GCA_024643945.1 Anaerolineales bacterium | reverse complement strand
AGAGATGGCCACGATGCCGGCAACCAGGCTGCTTACATAATCCTTGAATGCAAAACCCATCGCCAGGCCAACAGCTCCTAAAATGGCCACCAGACTGTCAAAGCCAGGGTTGATGATCTGCAAAATGATCAGGGCCATCGTCGGTATCAAGATGAATAGCCTCAGCAAGGGGACCGAGGGTAAGATATACAGCCGCATAGGCCCCGGAACTCTGTCCGCCAGGCGAGGCATGAATCTTTCGACCCGGCTGGTCAATAACCAGGCAATCACAAAGATCAAGACGATTCTTATCCAATCGATCTGATCGAGGTTCTTGAACAACTGAGGTAGGGTCGCTGCACTGTTCATCTCAACCTCCTAAATTGCGTCTACCAGATAACCTTCCTGGGACAGAATCTTGCGCACCACAGGGTAACTCATGGCGGTCACCCGATACCTATCCCCAGCACTCTCGATCAGCCCGGCTGGACCCAGGCGGTGGATGCTTTCTATCACCTCCGTCGCCGAGAGCGGTAACACCTGGGCCAATCCCTTTGTAGTCAGACCGCCGTGGAGCAGCAGCGCGTGCAAAACAAATAAGTGCGGCTGGGTCACTGGTCGCGGCAACTCGGGTAGATTCAGTTGGGACCAGGCTTTTACCCACAAGGTCAGGTGTTGATCCTGCTCCGCGGTCTCCTGGGCCTTCGCTTGAACGGATTCGTCGATTCCATACTGCAAGCTGTATCGCCAGGTTGCCCATGCCACTCCCGGGATGCCTCGACTGAACGCGGCCAGGTGTCTCAGGTAATCGGCCACTTCCTCTATTTCTCCGCTTTCCGCGCTGACTGCAGGCGGTAGCACAAAATGGCCGTTGTCAGTTTGCCTGAACACAAACCGCTCTGAATGAGAGGCCAGTTCCTGCAGCCAGACTCGCAGGTGCTCATAGTCAAAAGCTGCCAGCGTGATCGGGTGGGGTACCAGTGTGTCAATTTGTAATGCCCGGGTGAGATAGGCCCAGGCCCAACTGTCGCATCCGATCAGGCAGCGGCGTTTGGTGCTCCATAACCAGTCCAGCAGCCGGCGCACCAGGGACAGGCCGGCGTGATGCCGCAGGTATAGGTGTTCAAACTTGGGGATCACTAATGGCTTTTCCTGGTTGTGTGAAAATTGCTTCAGCCAGTCCCCTCCGCCCTCCAGGATTTGTTCATAAGTCGGCGCTGCTACCAACCGCCAACCCAGTTCTTTTGCCCAGGCAGCCAGGGCTGTAGAGACGCCACTGTGGGGGGCGCCAATCACCACTTGAATTGGACTGGCTGGCTGCTTCTCTCTGGTCCACGCCCCTAGTGCCTGGTTTAATGCCGGAGTCTGCACGGTCCAATCAGGTTGCGCCGCGACCCGTTCCATAAGGTACGCCGGTACAGACGCCAGGTCTGTCCGCATCAGAAATGCTTCGCTGGCTACTTCTGACTTCTGTAGATGGTCGAGGAGCCCCAGTATCCCCTCACGCACGGCCTCCCTGGCAGGGTCCATCGCTCTTGCATATTGGTCTAACCGGACAAAGCGCCAGAGACATAGTGTTTGATCTTCCACGGTTTCTCCAAAATAAACCAAGATTGATCAAAAATCAATGGACGCAGAGTACTAAATTGAGCAACTGTATACTGGGCGTAGGTTTTGCATCAACTGTACGCTTGCCCTACATGGCGAGGATGATGATTGTCGAAGGGGGTGTCTGTACGAGTCTCGCCCTGCTCATCCTGGTTTTGCGAGTTCCGTAGCCCAGATGTACAATGAACTCAAATAGCGTTTAATGGGATGAAATCACGCATGAAACCGGTGATATGTCCTACGCCCGGTTAGCACAAGGCGATAGGGTGGAGGGGTGCGACACGAACAGACCCACCAGAGTGATCTGGAGAGCTTTAGGAATCTCGATTTTGAAAGATGGGGAGATTGTTGAAGCACACATAGATTCTTTGTCTTCAGGCTCAAATAAGCGGGACGTAAACCGATTCCTGGACCAGTTTGTGAATGTGGCACTGGGGTAACGGCCAAGATCGAACATTACCTAGAAACCGGCATCTAGAACCAGCACGATAGCCGGGCCAAACAGAACTAAGAACGCGGCCGGCAGAACAAACAACACGATGCTGCCGACAAAGATAATGCTTCGTAGGGTTGTCCTACTCAAAGCCCAATTCGATGAGTCTGATTGATTGGTCAGCACAAAGCCCTTTCGTTGGGCAGCGTAGGCTATACCCACCAAGATAAAGATCGCGGCTGTCATTATCCAGCCAATGGATTGGGCAGGGGAATGGTTGGATGTAACTATACGACTTGCGAAAGCCGGGTTAAGCAGCAAGAGTATTAGCCAGAGTCCTAGAGGGAACCCTGTGGAAATAATGGCCAGAAGATGTTGTTTCTTTGTCATTAGTCGACCTTCTTCGGTGAATACATAGAGGTGCTCGATCGTTGCAGTCACAGCTATATCTGTTAATGCGTGGACATATGTTCCTGCAAGGCCCAACACTCCTTTCCGCCGATACGAGTCACGGCAGAGATCACGAAACACTTGGGTCATCAGTGCCCCATACTCGTGGCGGTACGTTGATGGATAAACAAACAACAGTATGTGATACAGTCTCTCTGCGATGGATAGCACATTTGGGGAGGACACACGTGACACTAAGCCACCTCCGCGCCGCCGAGAATGTGCTTGGCCTGCGCAACGTTAATCAGGGCCGATAGACGTTGTGCTTCAGCAATGAGAACTCGTCGACCCAAATCGGTTAGTCTGTAATAGCGGCGTCGCTCGTCATCTAGTTCTGGGTCGGGGCGCTCGTCTGACTCTTCAATCAGCTTCGCTTTGAGCATGCGTTTGATTGATCCATATAGCGTACCTGGACCCATGCGCACTCGATTGTGAGTCATCACCAGTACCTCTTGCATGATGCCATAACCGTGCCGTTCTTGGTCAGCTAACGCAAGCAGGATATGAAACACTGTTGGGGTTAAGGGCAAAACTTGGTCAATCGTAGGGGCAGCATTTTTCATAGCATACTCTCTTTGTTAGTATATATCCGTTTAGAATGTATCCGAGACGGATATATATTACCACATTTAATGATTTGTGTCAAGGGTCAATATCAGACGTCAGCAATTCCAAATTTGGCGAGATGAGCTTATCTTCTATGGGAAGGTAATCTCTGCGTATTGTGCACCATTACTGAATAATATGACCCGGAAAGGACTGTTATGAAACCTTTGAATCTACTTCAATATGTGCTTCTACTGCTCATTGTCGTAAGCCTTTTTGGCTGTTCGAGCGGGCCGGGGTCAAGCGCCAGCCCGACGCCGGTCACATACACCGACCCCTTTGCCTACTGCGCAGCCGTGGGCACGATTGATGCCCCGGATGCGCGCTATACCGGCCCCAAGGTCCCTGAAGTGGTTGCCAAGGCATTGCTAAAAGCGCTAAACACACCCGGGCCGCCACTCGACGTGCTTGAAAGTGGATCATATTGGCGCTGCGTGGATGGCAATGTGTACGCCTGTTTTGTCGGAGCGAATTTGCCATGTGAAGAGAAAGCCAGCACCGACCGCACGCCGACGCAAGCTGAAAAGGATTTCTGCCAGCAAAATCCTAGCTCGGATTTTATCCCTGCAGTAGTGACCGGGCGTGCAACGGTTTATGAATGGCGATGCAGCAACGGCGCGCCGGAGATCGTGCGCCAGGTTGCTCAGCCCGACGCGCGCGGCTTTTTCTCCAATATCTGGTACAAGCTTAGTCCAGGCTAGTACTTTGTCAACTGTGATTTGACGGGTAGGGCCCAACGCCATGGGCGTCAACCTCACCCGCAAATTAGCCTTGACAAAGCACTAGATATTCGACGCACGCCAACCTGACCATCCACAGCGACCAGGAGGTACACCTATGAAGGCCGTCAGACTGATCGAACCCGGGCGACCTTTGGAGATGGAAGACATTCCTATACCCGCCGTTGGCCCCAGAGACGTGTTGGTACGCATCAAAGCCGCGGGTATCTGCCACTCGGACGTCCACTACCGCGCCGGCGTCTCGCCTGTCAACTACCCGCTGACACTGGGCCACGAAGTCGCTGGAGTCATCGAGCAGATAGGCCCGGAGGTCGGCAACATTGAGGTTGGCGACCGGGTATGCCTACACTACATGGTCACCTGCGGCGATTGTATTTACTGCAGCATAGGCAGCGAGCAATTCTGTACCTCGGGCCAGATGCTGGGCTATCACCGGGACGGCGGTTACGCCGAATATATCGCCCTGCCGGCCCGCAGTGCCTTCCCCCTGCCCGACGAGATCCCCTTCGAGCAGGGAGCGATCATGATGTGTTCCTCGGCGACCTCGTTCCATGCATTGCGCAAGGGACGGGTAAAGGCCGGCGAATCGGTTGCCGTTTTTGGCGCGGGTGGGCTGGGCATGTCGGCGCTGCAACTGGCGCAGGCCTTCGGAGCGCTGGACGTGTACGCAGTGGACATCAACCCCCGTAAGCTTGACATGGCCGAGGGGTTTGGCGCCATTCCCATCAATGCCGCCAAGACGGACCCGGTGGCCGAGATCAAGCGACTGAGCGGCGGCCGAGGCGTGGATGTCGCCCTGGAACTGATCGGCCTGCCGCTGACCATGCAGCAGGCCGTGGAGTCACTGGCCAAATTCGGGCGGGCGGTGATGGTCGGTGTTACCCAAAAGACGATCGAGATTGCCCCTTACCGGGAGCTGGTGCTCCGCGAGGGCGAGATCATCGGCTCCTCCGATCACCTGGCTCAGGAGCTGCCTACCCTCATCGAGTTGGCCCGCCGAGGTACGCTGAACCTGTCGGGCGTCGTGACCGATACCCTGCCTCTGGATGCCGATGCCATCAACGCTGCCATGGATCGCCTGGAGCATTTCAGTGACGACGTTCGCGTGGTGATTACACCTTAACCAAGCCAGGTAAGTTGAGTTGAGCTAGAGGGGGCTTGTATCAAGTAAAAGGAGTGACGCCCATTATAGTAACCATAAGGGATATACTGGCCGTCCCCGCCACGGGAGCCTACTATTACGATGACCTGGCTGCCCTCCAGGCCAATCCCCTCTCGCCGGCCGATCGCTACACTGCTGAGCCGGTGACGCCCGGTTTCCGCCGGGTGCGCGAAGTGGCCGAGGCCCTCTCACTGGGCCTGGTGCTGGACGGAGAGAAAATAGCCTGGGGTGACTGCGTCGCTGTGGAATTCAGCGGCAAGGCCGGCCGCCACCCGCTCTTCCATGCCGAGGAAGGGCTGGCCACCGTCCAGCAGGCGATAGCCCCGCTATTGCGGGGCCGGAAGCTGACCCGTTTCCGCGATCTGGCCGCAGAAGTGGACGCGCTGGTCGAAGCGGTGGAGATCAGCCGGCCCTTAACCAAGCCCAGTGGTGAGGCCGGAGAGACTGCCCGAAGCAGCGCCCAGGGATTGTCCCGCCGGGACCTGCTAACTGCCCCCGCTCGCTTGTTGCGAGCGGCCCGAGAGGAAGAAAGTTCGGGGGGCACAGAGCAGGTGGTCGTCGAGCAGCCACTGCATACCGCCGTCCGTTACGGCGTCAGCCAGGCGCTGCTGGCGGCGGTGGCCATGGCGCAGGGAGTAACCATGGCCGAGGTAGTGGCTGAGGAATACGACCTGCCGCTCCCCACCCAACCGGTGCCCATCCACGCCCAGTGCGGAGCAGACCGTTACGCCGGGGCCGACAAGATGATCCTGCGGCGCGTTGCCTCGCTGCCCCACTCCCTGGTGGACAACATCCCGGAGCAACTGGGCGACGATGGACAGATCCTGGTCCACTATGCGCGCTGGCTGCGGGAGCGTATTCCCCAACTGGCGGGGGACGACTACCACCCCACCATCCACCTGGATGTGCACGGAGCCCTGGGACAGATTTACGAGAACGACCTGGGCAAAATCCTGGGCTGTCTGTACCGGCTGGAGCAGGCTGCCGCCCCGTACGCGCTGCGCGTCGAGAGCCCGGTGATTATGGAGAGCCGCCAGGCTCAAATTGAGACGTTGGCCCAACTGCGCGATTACGTCCGCTGGCGGAAGATGGGGTTGCAACTGGTGGCCGACGAGTGGGCCAACACGCTGGGTGACATCCAGGCCTTCATCCAGGCCCAGGCGGTCGATATGATCCAGATTAAGATGCCCGACCTGGGGAGTGTGCACAACTCGATCGAGGCCGTGCTGGCCTGCAAAGCCGGCGGCGTAGGCGCGTTCCTGGGCGGCAGTTGTGCCGAGACGGATCTCTCGGCGCGGGTGGCGGTCCATGTTGCCCTGGCCACCCAGCCGGATATGATGATGGCCAAACCGGGCATGGGCGTGGATGAAGGCATCACGCTGGTACACAACGAGATGGCCCGGACTCTGGCCTGGATCAGGAGTCGGAGATTGGAAATTGGAGATTGATGAGGTGTTGAGGATCGGATGAATCAGGTAGTGACTGGTAATCAGGAAACTAGGGAATCGGGAAATCAGGGAATCAGGCGTGAGAACCAGGTTATCAGGGGTTGGCCTGATTCCCTGATTCCCTGATTCCCGATCACCTGGTTACTCGGAACCAATATCTTGAAACCCAGGAGAATCAGCGATGAAAGATCCCTTTATCCCCCTGGCTGTACCCCGGCTGCAAATGTTCGACCGTGCCCAATGCGAACAGATTCACCTGGCCTCGCTGGAGATTTTGCGGCGCACGGGCGTCCGCGTTCACGAGGATGAGGCGTTGGCCTTGTTGAAGAATGCTGGTGTCTACATCAGCGACGGCAACCTGGTAAAAATGCCGGCTTCGCTGGTAGAATGGGCACTGCGGCAGGCCCCGTCGCGGGTCGGACTGTGTGCCCGGGGCACAGACCAGGTAGTCGTCCCCCTCGAGGGGCGGCAGGTCAATTTTGGCCCTGGCTCTGACTGCCCCAACTATCTCGACCCGCGCAGCGGGGAGAAGCGACGTTTCACTACCAACGATATGATAGACTGCGTCCACCTGGTGGACGCCCTACCGGAATTGGATTTCGTGATGTCTATGGGCATTCCCACCGATTTGATGGAGAAGGCCCAGACAGGTGAAGGGGAGGGCAACGTCTACCGCC
>JAHELX010000015.1 GCA_024643945.1 Anaerolineales bacterium | reverse complement strand
CAGGAGGTAAACTGGACATGACGAGGCCCCTGCCGACTTCCGGCAGGGGCTGGTCATTGTTGAAGAGAAAGCAGATCACTCCGAAGACACGTATTCTTGGACCGTCTTCAGGATGTGGGTCAGTTCAAAAGGCTTGGTGATGAAGACGTCGGCGCCAGCAGCTTCGGCCCGCTCGCGGTGAACAGTAGCAGTCCAGGCAGAGATAACGACGATGGGAATGCCTTTCAGTGCTTCATCGGCGCGCAGCTCTTCCATCATCTGATAGCCATCCATTTTGGGCATGCCCAGGTCCAGCAAAATGAGGTCTGGCTTATATTTTCGAGCCTGGGCCAATCCCTCAATCCCGTCGTTGGCTACTTCGACGTGATAACCATTCATCCCAAGAAACATTGCCAGCAGATCACGTTGCTCGCTGGTATCTTCAACAAACAAAATGGTTCGCATGCACGCCTGCCTTTCCGGAGAACCGGGCGAGGCACGTAGTTAAAGAAGAGGGAGATTACCTGGTTTCTTCCATCAAAATTGTGAAAAAAAGGTCACTTTTAAAGTTCGTAGCGAGTCCGCGCCCCGAGTCTTGAGGTGGGTCATGGACCTGACACGCGCAATGTGACGTATCACTTGGATCGTAATGCAATGGCTTCTACAATTATAACATTTCAGGCAACGGGTTTCAACCTTCTAATTAGGAAGGATTTCCTATAATTCTGAGGAAATTCATCCGCCCGGATCGTGCATCATCCGACGCATCAAGCGCAAAATCCTCTCCAGCTCCGCCTGCCAGAGCGATGGACTGGGATGCATCGGCATCCATATTTGCCGCCGCGTCACACGAGTTTGAGGGCCCACGCGGCGTTGAAGCCCCGACCGGTCCAGGTCTTCCAGTCCCTCAGCTTTGATGACAATTTGTCCGGACTCAACACTGATGGCTTGCACGCCCGATTCTAAGGCCAGCGCCTTCAACTTCAGTTGATACAGGAGGTTGACGACTGGCTCTGGCAAGTTCCCGAAGCGGTCCTCCAATTCATGAGCTATCGTCGCTATCTCTTCTTCGCTGACCAACCCAGCCAGGCGTCGGTAGAGCTGCAGGCGAAGAGACTCGTCCGGGACGTAGTCCTCGGGCAAGTAGACAGGTAGCGGCAGGTTAATCTGTACCCCTTCCGTCAGAGGGGTGAGATAGGCAGCTGCCACATCGCCAGTGACCAACTCCGGCGACTCGCCCTTCAGTTCGCGCACCGCCTGTGCCAGCAGGCGACAGTATAGGTCGAAACCGACGGCGGCAATGTGGCCGTGTTGGCGCGCCCCCAGCAGCTCGCCGGCCCCTCGAATTTCCAGGTCACGCATGGCAATGCGGAAGCCTGCGCCTAACTCACTGGCTTCAGCGATAGCCTCTAGCCGCTTGCGGGCTGTCTCACTCAGTTCATAGTTCTTCGGCGTGAGCAGGTAAGCATAAGCTCGCACCGCTCCGCGTCCTACGCGCCCGCGTAATTGGTAGAGCTGAGCCAGTCCAAAGCGGTCAGCCCGGTTGATGATGATGGTGTTGGCGTTGGGGATGTCGAGGCCGCTCTCGATGATAGATGTACACACTAACACATCGTATTTACCGGCCATGAAATCTACCATCACCCGCTCCAGATGTCGCTCGGGCATCTGGCCATGCGCCACGGCGACGGTCGCCTCGGGCACGATTTTGGCTACGCGCTGAGCCATCTGCTCAATACCCATCACCCGGTTATGGACAAAGTAAACCTGTCCACCCCGATCTAATTCACGCAAGATGGCAGTGCGGATGAGAGTTTCGTCGTACTCAGCCACAGTAGTTTTGATAGGCAGTCGTTCCTCTGGCGGTGTATCGATCGTACTCATGTCGCGCACGCCGGTAAGCGACATATGAAGCGTACGAGGTATAGGGGTGGCGGTGAGGGTCAACACGTCCATCTCTGTACGTATCTTCTTCAATCGCTCTTTATCACTCACACCAAAGCGCTGTTCCTCGTCAGTAATCAGCAGGCCCAGGTTTTTAAACGCCACGTCTTTTTGCAGCAGGCGATGGGTGCCAATGACGATGTCAACCGTCCCGTTGCGCATTCCTTCCAGAATTTGCTGCTGCTCTTTTTTGGAGCGAAAGCGGGAGAGCATCTCGACAACGACCGGGTAGGGTTTTAAGCGCTCGACAAAAGTCTGATAGTGTTGCTGAGCGAGCACGGTGGTGGGGACAAGCACTGCCACCTGCATACCGTCCATCACGGCCTTGAAAGCAGCGCGCAAGGCGACTTCGGTTTTGCCATAGCCCACATCACCGCAAATGAGGCGATCCATCGGCTTGGGCTTCTCCATATCGGCCTTCACCTGCTCGATGGCGCGCGATTGGTCCTCGGTTTCTACATAAGGGAAAGCGGCTTCCAGTTCCTGTTGCCAGGATGTATCCGGGGCAAAAGCGTGTCCTGGTGCAATTTCGCGGGCGGCATAGATTTCCAGTAACTCGCTGGCAATCTCTTCAACCGCTCGCTTGGCACGACGCTTGACGATATTCCAGTCAGCACTGCCCAGCCGATTGAGTAATGGTGGGCGGTCGTCGCTACCCACGTAGCGCGACAGGCGGTCAGCCTGATGGATTGGCACGTAGAGCTTGTCATTCCCGGCATAGTCTACTTGGAAGTATTCACGTTCCACACCCTCAAAATCGAGCTTTACCAGGCCCCGAAAGACCCCAATACCGTGTTCGATGTGGACGACGTAATCGCCCGGCTGCACATCGGCGAAGAAGCTCTCTGGCGTCACCGCACGGCGAACCGCCGGACGGCGGCGCGGTTCTGGTTTTTGATAGCCGAAAATCTCCGCGTCAGTCAACAGGGTGCAGATAGTGGCGGTTCGCCCTGAGTTGCCGCGCGGAGCATGTGAATCGTCCTCAATGCTTGCTGTGCTTAGAATCCAGCCTGCTGCCAGCGAACCTCTGACGATGGTGATGCTACCTGGCGGCGGCAGTTCGCTATTTCCTTCCTGCGCAAGGCCAGGGGCGGTCTCTACTCGCTCTCCATTCGAAGAGATGGGGGTGCCATGAAGGTAGGGGATATCCCGTTCAGCCAGCAGGTCGGCCAGGCGAGCGGCCTGGCGGCTGACCAGCACTACTCGGTCGCTTGCCCCTCGCCGTTCAAGCAGGTTGTCCATTAGCCGCTTCACCTGCCCACCGAAGACTGGGGCTGAGGTAAATCCGAAATCTTCTTTCCCAAAAGGGGATGCATAGGATGGGGAAAGATCGTCAGGCATTGCGCTGGTTGCTGGGCGGGAATGATCAGGCCAGGCGGTGCGCCCCAGTATCAGGTGCGGGCGAAGGCGCAAATCAGCCGTCAGCTCGGCCTGGCTAAAATAAGGATTGGGCAAGTTGGCCGGCAATTCACCCTGGCGGTGCAAATCCCCTGCCAGTTCACTTGCCTGTTGTTCCAAGTCGCCCAGGACAGCTGTCAGTTCAGCCGGGTCTTCGACGATTAACAGGCCGTCGGTAGGCAGGTAGTCGAGAGGTGAGGCCGGGTTGGAGTAGAAGAAAGGTAGGTAGAATTCGATACCACGGAAACTCTCGGCGTTGCTGAGGCGTACCATGTCTTCCTCGAAGCCCATTTGAGCCACCGGGTGACACGACGAGAAATCGAGCTGCCGGATCACGTCGGCGGCAGATGGGGCTACGCGTGTGAGCCCCTCATGAGCAGGTATGATATCGAAGGCGGCGATGCGGTCCTCCGAGCGTTGGGTGAGGGGATCAAAGGTACGCATCGAATCGATCTCGTCGCCGAAGAGTTCGATGCGGACGGGGAGTGGCCGGTTGGGCGGGAAAACGTCAAGGATCCCGCCTCGGCGGCTGAAGTAGCCAGGCTCTTCGACGACGCTGCTGACGCGATATCCGATATCCAGCCAGCCGGCCAGCAGGTCTTGGAGAACGACCCGTTGGCCGACGCGCAGAGTGCTGATGCCGGCACGGAAATCAGCCGGCGGTACGGTCTTCTGCATCAACGCGCGGGTGGAAGTGACGAGCAATGGGGGAGGGGCGTCGTTCTGTCCGTCCACTTGCTGGAGTGTTTGGGGCCAACCCTGCACCTTCTCATCATTGGCTTTTTGGAGTGTTTGGGGCCAACCCCGCACCTTCTCATCATTGGCTTTTTGGAGTGTTTGGGGCCAACCCCGCACCTTCTCATCATTGGCTTTTTGGAGGGTGCGGGGCCAACTGGTCAGCGCTGCCAGTGCAGAGACTCGTTCGCGGATGGTGTCACGCCCCCAGGCAACCTTTTCATAGGGTAAGGCGTCGGGGTCGGGCAAACGCAGCACTGCTTCGGGGTAAGGCGACCAGGCGCGGATTTGCTGGATCAAGGTTCGCGCGTGGTCGGCACGAGCGACGATTACCAGCATGGGACGCCGGGTGTGGGCATGTAGAGCTGCCAGTAATGTCGGGCGGGCCGCCGACAGCAGCCCGAGAGGACTGTCGGGTAGGTGCGGTGATCTGCCGGTCAGTGTGTCGACCAGATCTTGGTAAGCGCGTATAGCATTAAGCAGGGTCAGAATCGCAGAGAGTTTCAAGTTTCTATATTTTGGTTGAACTGGTTCATGGCTATCTCGAAGCCGTCGCGTAGGGCAACGTGAATGGCTTCGATGGCTCGTTGATAAACCTCGTCTATGATTGGTTTTTCATCCTTTGTGAAGTCTTGCAGCACATAAGCTTCGGGCGGCATCCGGCCAGGCGGACGGCCAATGCCGATGCGCAGCCGGAGGAAATCCTGGGTCTTCAGATGGACGATGATGTTGGCCATACCATGGTGTCCACCCGAGCCTCCCCCCAGGCGCAGGCGGAGCGCCCCCAAGGGCAAATCCAGATCGTCGAAGATGACCATCACCTGTTCAGATGGCACTTTGAAGAAGCGGGCGACAGCGCCCACTGCCTCACCGCTCAGGTTCATATATGTCTGTGGCTTGACCAGTGCAACTGGAATTCCCTCGATGCGCCCTCGGGCCAGTTGCGCTCGATTTCGCCGTTCATCGAACTGCAGACTGGCGGCGGCAGCCAGCCGGTCGACAACGTGAAAACCAGCGTTGTGGCGGTTGCCAGCATACTTGCGCCCTGGGTTACCTAATCCCACAACCAGCCATGCCACAGGACCGGCTGATCGAGGCCGACCAAAGAGGCGAAACGTTGGTGTCATCGGCCGTACCTACCCCCGGCCGATGAGGGCGTAAATGAGGTTGCGCAGAGCAGCCATAAGTCCAAATAGCAAAAAGACGCCTAAACTGATCCCCGCGCCGTATAGACAGGCGGTTTGCAGGGGGGTAGTATCCAGGCTAAAGGCGTCCTCGTCGCCGGAGGGCGTGGGCAGTGGTGTGGTGCGGGTTGCCACTGGCGTGGCCGCACCAGTAGCCAGGGCCGGTTGCTCGATGACAATGGTGGGCGTCGGCGGCAGGGGCGTAGGGGTGATAGTGGGGATCGGCGTCTCAGCCGGTGTAGGCGTCTCCGTCGGCTGGGCGTTGGCCACTACCACTTGCACCACAAACGCTTCGTTGTAATTGCCGTCTATCTTAACCACGCGCAGACGCAGGGTGTAGCTGCCGTCGGGCACCTGGGTGGTGTCCCACACTTCTAGCTGGCCATCCACTACCTGCTGCTCGTGGATCGCCCCAATGATGACAAAATTATCACCGGTGACCGGCTCACGGGCATATTCCACTTTATAAAACTGGAATTGCGAGTGGGTGGCACTACCCTGGATGGGCACCAACCCGCGAACAATGGCGTTGTTTTGCGGCGATGTGATAACTGCCAGGTCGCCTTGCGCCGGTGGCGCAGCCAAAGCGCCCGTCAAATCCATAGTCGACAAGCCAGCGAGAATGAATGCGATTAGAATCAAGGGCCAGGTTCTTTTCATGTAGGATGTACCTCACTCGGCAATGAGGATGTAGAAATGCTTATCCGGAGAACGGGTCGAAGTTCCCCTTTACCCCAACTTGACGTCGCATAATTCATTCGTTCTGCTCCACCACCTCATCCAATTTCAATGAGATCACTCTCGACACAGAGTCATCCCTCATCGAGATACCGTAGATGGTACTGGCTGCCTCGATGGTGCGGCGGTTGTGGGTGATGACGATAAACTGGATTTCGTCCGCCAGTTCTTCCAACGCCTGGCGGAAACGGCCCACGTTGGCCTCGTCGAGCATGGCGTCTACCTCGTCGAGGACGCAAAACGGGGTTGGGCTGGCTTTGAGTAGTGCGAAGATGAGTGCCCCCGCTGTCAGTGACCGCTCGCCGCCGGAGAGCATGCTCAGGCTTTGGGGACGCTTGCCGGGCGGACGGGCAGTGATGTCTATCCCAGTGTCTGTGAGATTCTCCGGATCGGTGAGGACCAACTGGGCCTCACCGCCGCCGAACAACCGCTTGAAATAACTTTTGAATTCTCTGGCGACGGTTTCGAACGTCTGGGAAAATTCCTGTTCCATCAGGCGGTCTAGCTCAGCGATAACCTGGCGCAGGTCGGCAGTCGCCTGTTCCAGGTCGGCCATCTGGCGGGTTAGGAACTCATGCCGCTCACGTAGTTCCTCGAACTCTTTGGGTGCGTTGGGGTTTATCGACCCCAGCCGGTTGAGCTGCACTTTGAGTCGCCGCACGTCATTTTCGACGCCCTCGGGTAGTTCCTCTACTGCCGGCAACTGGGAGATTAATGGGTGCAATGGCAGATAGGGCTGACCCATCTGGTCTTCACTGAGTTCCACCGCTACCAGGCCCAGGTCGTCCTCAATCTGGTGGCGCAGCATCTCCAATTCGTCCTGGCGGCGGCCATATTCCAGAGCCAGGCGACTGTGTTCGGTCTCCAGCCGGTGGAGGGACTCTCGCCCCCGCCCCTCCTCGGCTTCGAGCGCCGTCTGTTGCTCTTCCCAGGTGGCCAATTCCGCTTCGGCCGGGTCAATGCGGGCAGCCATTTCGGCGATTTGATCGTTGAGTCGGCTGGCTTGGTCGCGCTGGGTGGTCAGTCGGGTCAGCAGAGATTCTCGCTCATCCAACAACTCTTTGCCCCGGCTTTCCTTGGCACCGATACGCGCTCTGAGCTCCGCCAGGTTTGCCTGGTGTCCGTTCAAGACGGCACGCTGGCTTTCACGTCGACCTTCGACGACGGCCAGTTCAGTTTGTGCCTGACTCAGTTCGGTCAGCAACGCCTCGGCCGTGAGAGCGGCGGCCTGGGCCGCCAGCTCTCGTGATTGTTTCTGTGCTTGGGCTTGCGCTGCCTGGAAGTCCTCAATCTCCACCCGGAGTTGCTCTTCACTCTGGTGGAGGCCAGCGCCCTCACTTTCCAGGCGGTCGAGTAAGCTTTGTTGCCACTGAATGGCCTCGTCGGCACGCTCGATCTCCCGGACCAGGGCTTCTCGCTCATGTGCAGCGGCCGCCTGGTCTGCCTGCAACTTGGCTTTACGGTGGGCCAGTTCCTCCAGCGCTAACTGATGTTCGGCCTGGACTCGCCTGTTTTCGTCCAGCCGGGCCTGGAATGCCTGGCGCTGGGTTTCCTGCTCAGCGATGGTGGCCGGCAGTTCTCGCCATTCTCGCTCGCGGGCCAAAAACCCACCCCCAGCCTTATCACGACTTACACTGCCGCCACTTACACTTCCGCTCGAGCGGACCAACTCACCGGCCCGGGTAACGATTTGGAACCCGCCGCGCATGGCCGACAGGGCACGCCGGGCAGCCGGCAAGTCTTCGACTACCAGGGTGCGTCCCAGCAGCAGACGGGCGACAGGAGCCAACCGATCATCGTATGTCACCAAGTCAGAGGCGACGCCCAATACCCCTCCTTTCCCTCCCATGTCGGAGGGGGTAGGCGGGCGAATAGGATCAGAAGGGCGAAGTGTATCGAGCGGAAGGAAAGTGGCACGCCCTCCGTGAGTGGTTTTCAGGTGGGCAATGGCTGCTTCGGCGTCGGCCCAAGTTTCGACCACCACGTCTTGCAAGTGTCCGCCCAGTGCAGTCTCGATGGCCACCTCTAAGTCAGCGGGCACATGCAGCAAGTGGGCAACGGTGCCGATGACTCCCTGCAAGTTTGTCCTGTCGCGGGCGGCCTTGAATACAGTTCGGACTCCTTCGTAAAATCCAGCCAGGTCCTGTTGCATCCTGGAGAGCAGATCTTGCCGGGCGTGTAGGGCTTCCAGGCGACGCCGGCAGGTGGCAATTTCCTCTTCTAACTCACCTGCCTGGGCACCCAGATTCTGGATGCCCGCTAATTGCTCCATCCGCTGTGCCTCGAGTGCCTCCAAGTCGGCGACTATTTTCTGGAGCGCACTCACTTTTTCGGCCAGTTGCCCTCTAATCGTTTCTTGCCTCTGCCGATGGGTAGCGACCGCCTCATGGTTCTCATTGGCTTCCCGATCCAGTTGCGTCCGCCGTTCGTCCAGTTGGGCCAGCCGGGCGCGATGCCCGGCGATGCGGTCGGCTAGTTGCCTGGCTTCCCTTTCGGCCTGAGACTGTTGGTCGAGGAGTGCCTGTCGCTCGGCCTGGTGCGCATTGAGCCGGGCGCGAAGTCGTTCAACTCGGTCACGGGTGGTTTCCAGTTCGCTCTCAATTCGGGCTAGAGTTGCTTGAGCTTCAGCTACGCGCTCTTCGGCGGTCTGGCGGGCGGCCTGGAGCGGTTCGATTTCACTCAACAATTCCTCGCGTTGAGCACTGAGCAAGCGGGCGCGTTCCTCGCCAACGGCTAAGTCGCGCTGGAGAGATTCAGCCTCGTCGTGCAAGCGGCTGCTAGTTCGGTGCCACTCGCCCAGTTGTGCCCGCAGTTCGCTCTGGCGAACACGCAACTGGGTGATTTGACGGGCGATGCGCTCCAGTCCTTCAAGTTGGCCGTCGAGGGCATGCTGGCTTTCCTCAGCAGCGAGACGCGCTTCGCGCAAGCGCTTTTGCCCCTGACCCCAGCGGTGTCCGTACCAGATGCGCAATAGCTCTTGGAGCTGAGTCGAGATGGCCTGATGTTGTGCGGCGCGTTGTGCTTGTCGTTCCAGATAACGCAGCCGAGGTTCAATTTCGCTCACGATGTCGTGAACGCGCAGCAAGTTCGACTGAGTGCCTTCCAATTTGTTGAGGGCATCGGCGCGCTTGGATCGGTGTAGTGTGATCCCGGCCGCTTCTTCGAAGAGCACGCGGCGCTCCTCTGCTCGCAGCGACAGGGCAGCGTCTACCAACCCCTGGCCGATGACTGTGTAGGTGCGCCGGCTGAGGCTGCTGGCGGCCAACAGCTCGTTGATGTCGCGCAGCCGGACACGGCTGCCGTTGAGCAGGTACTCGTTTTGGCCGTCTCGGTAGGCACGACGCGCGATGGTCACCTCGGTGAAATCTACCGGCAACCCACCATCGCTATTGTCGAGAACAAGGGTGGCCTGGGCCATTCCCAACCGCGCTCGACCATCGGAGCCGGAAAAAATCATATCATCCGTCTTTTTGCCGCGCAAGGTGCTATAGCTTTGCTCGCCTAGCACCCAGCGCAGGGCGTCGGCAACGTTGCTCTTGCCGCTGCCATTTGGCCCGACGATGGCCGTGATGCCCTCGTCAAATTGAAAAGTGCTTTTGGTGGCGAAGGATTTGTAGCCTTGAAGTTCTAAGACTTTGAGTCGCATTTAGTATTTTGTGTGCTGCTTACTGCGTATGTATCCTGATCTTATTACCAAAATGTCAGTATAGCCTGTTTCGAGAGGGCTGTCAAAGAGCGTCTGCATCGTTGACTCCCCGAACCGTGTGTGATATGCTATTGACCGACCATCCCGTACCGGGCTTTCGCTATATTTGTGGTAACCTTACGCATGGCCCATAGCAGGAGCAAGAAACAAGGGAAAGTGAAGTGAAAGTCTCCGTCATTGCTACCGTATTCAATGAGGGACCGTCCATTCGCCGGCTGCTCGATTCGTTGGCGGCGCAGACCCGCTCCCCCGACGAGGTAGTTATCGTGGATGGCGGGTCCACCGACGACACCGTTGCTGTCATGCAGGCATATGCCAGCGAGAGCTGGCTGCCGCTGCGGGTCCTGGTGGAGCCAGGTGCCAACATCTCACGGGGGCGCAATGTGGCCATCGCTGCTGCCTCGGGCGATGTCATTGCCAGCACCGATGCCGGTGTATGGCTCTCGCCGGACTGGCTGGCGGAACTGATCGCCCCTTTTGAATCTGAAAATCCACCCCGGGTCGTCGCTGGTTTCTTTGTTCCTGATCCGCACAGTGCGTTCGAAATCGCGATGGGGGCTACGGCACTGCCTACTCTTACCGACATTAACCCGGATCACTTTCTACCCTCCAGCCGGTCGGTGGCTTTCACCCGATCTGCATGGGAGGCTAGCGGCGGCTACCCAGAGTGGCTCGATTATTGCGAAGACCTGATCTTTGACTTTCGCCTGCGTGCCTTGTTTCACCCTTTTGCCTTTGCACCCCGGGCCGTAGCCCATTTTCGCCCTCGCAGCAGCCTGCGTGGCTTCTTCACGCAGTACTACCTATACGCCCGAGGCGACGGCAAAGCAGACCTATGGCGAAAACGCCACGCCATCCGTTATCTCACCTACCTGGTTGCTGCCCCTCTGCTGTTGATTATGGGCTGGCGAGTCAGTCCCTGGTGGTGGGGCGTGGGGGCTGGCCTGGGCTTGGGGGGCATGTTGGCCACGCCCTATCGACGTCTTTGGCCGATGCTCCAGCCCCTGGGGTGGCGTGAACGATTGCAAGCCATTCTGTGGGTGCCTATTATTCGAGTGGCGGGCGACATCGCCAAAATGATCGGCTATCCAGTGGGCTGGCTGTGGCGGATTCAGCGCGTGCCTCATCTGCCTGATTTGCAGTGGCGAGATCGGTGTTGATTTATCAAATTGTAACGAAGCTGTAACCAATCTCTTTCACGTTTGATGCTATACTGGAGTCTGGCACAGTATATCCCATTTGGTAACTACTCAGCCTACCCTCCCGGAGCGAAGTCCCCCCACGGGGCAGGTTACATTGAGCGGGCATTCTGCGTCTGAATTGCCATGCGTAGCGACAGTCTCGGCTTTGGCGTTTGCCTAAACCTGCGGGAGGGTGAGCAGTTACCCCATTTGTTTTAACCTTTGCTTCAGGTCACAAAGTGGGGTATAATCGTTTGCCAGTTGGGCTCGGATATTGTTGTCTACATCCTCGATTGACCTGGCATTGTGATATGGCGCAACGGAGCACAAGGTGATCGGAAAGATTCTCGGCAACCGCTATCGAATCCTGCGCGAAGTTGGTAGCGGCGGGATGGCCTGGGTGTATCTGGCCGAAGACATCAACGAAGGGCGTCTTGTCGCTATTAAGGTCCTCTACCCGCAGTTCAGCGAAGACATTGCCTATATACAGCGTTTCAATCGTGAGGCCAAGCTTGCCTCCACTCTATCCGATCAGCACATCGTGCGCGTGCTGGATTACGGGGCGACGCGAGATGTGCATTATTTGGTTATGGAGTACATCGAAGGGCAAGATTTGCGCAATATCATAGATGAGCGCGGCAATCTGCCCTGGCACGAAGCATTACATCTCCTTGACCAACTGGGTATGGCTTTGGAGCATGCCCATCTGCACGGTATTGTCCATCGCGACATCAAGCCCCAAAACTTGATGATCACCGGCGATGGCGTGCTGAAAGTTCTGGACTTCGGCATTGCTCGCGCTCGTATGTTGCCTTCATTGACCCAGTCTGGATTCGTCGGCTCACCCTACTACATCTCCCCAGAGCAGGCGATGGGCGAAGAAGTGGACATTCGGTCGGACGTCTACTCGGCCGGTGTTGTCCTCTACGAAATGCTGAGTGGATGCGTGCCCTACGATGCCGCCAGCCCCTGGTCGATCATCAGCCAGCATATTGCCAGTGAGCTTCCCCGTATTAATTTTCGAGACAGCCAGATTCCCCAGTCGACTGAAGCGCTCCTGCACCGTATGATCGCCAAGCGTCCCGAAGATCGCTTTCAGACACCTAATGCCCTTCGAGAAGCCATTGCTTGTGTGCTGGAGAATCGTCCCCTGCCTGAGACCCTCGATCTGCAGGCACCTGTTGTCCCTGATCGGATCGCAACAGCCGCGGGACTCTACCAACGTGCTGAACAAGCGATACACGAGGAAGATTGGCAGCGGGCAGTTGATTTACTTAACCAGGTCATCAAGTTGAACCCGGAACATCCAGAAGCAACTCAGAAGTTGGCCCACGCTGGTCGTCGGGTACGCTTGGCTGCTCTTTACGAGGCAGCCCGCCGGGCTATGGAGGGGGGACGTTGGCAAGAGGCGGTGGACGAATTGAGCGAGGTCATTTTAGTCGACCCCGGCTACAGGGACGCCGCCGATTTGTTGGACCGGGTGCGTGCTGCCCAAGAAAACGCCAGTGTGGCTCAGACTGTATCTGGCCTTTATGAGAAAGGGGTTGCCCACTTAGAGGCAGGCGAGTGGGAGCAAGCTGCCCACTGTTTGCGCCGAGTGCAGCAACTATCGCCTGGCTACAAGCAAACCCGATCTTTTCTGGCCGAAGCACAACGTCATCTTCGGCCTGGCCCGAGGTGGTTGTTGGGGGTGGAAGTTATCTTGCGGCGAGTTGGGCCGGCGCTGGCGCTGCTTGTTATCTTTTTGGCTATCGTCGCTGGAGCCTACTTCTTTATCCAGGGCAACGGTGTCTCGGGCGCTGCTAACCTGACACCTTTGGCCACGGATCCTAATTATCAAGTTCCTGCCACCCCGCCCGAACAGTCGGAGCCCAACCGACCACCCGATCAACTGTTCGAAGAAGGAGAGGCAGCTTACTTGGCGGGAAATTGGGATAAGGCCATCGATGCCATGAATCGCCTGCGTCAGGCCGATGGCGCATTCCGCACAGATGAGGTCCAAGACGTATTGTGTGATGCCTACCTTCAACGGGGACGAGCGTATGTGTCCAGCCAGCTCGATGCATCGGATACGACCGCTATCCAGGCCGCGCTTAAGGATTTTGAGATGGGCCTGACCATCTGCCCCGATAACCAGGCTTTGTCTACCCAACAGAACTACGCCGATAGCTTTCTCCTTGCCCTGAAAGGGCAGACATCAGAAGATTGGAATGCGGTTATTGAAGGGCTAACTCCGGCTGTTACTGCAGAACCGGACTACGCTAACGACAATGCCCGCCACATGCTTTACGCCGCCTTAGTGGCGCGAGGTGACACTCGCCAACAAGTTGGCGACCTGGCTGGTGCTCTCTCGGATTATGAAGGCGCTCTTGCTCTGGACAAAGCGGATCCCCTCGACGCTACTTCGCGCCGCGTCAGAGCTTTGCGAGGGTTGAGCGAAGGTGCGCCGTCGGTAACCCTACAACCCGGCGTGACGCCCTCCCCCTTCACTTATAAGTATATCGCGCCCACCCTCGTTGGGCCGGAGGATGGGGCGGTGTTCCAGGGCGAACTCACGCCAGTTTTGTTGGTGTGGGAGCCGGTCGGCACGCTCGCCGATGACGAATATTATGATGTGACGGTAATGCATTACGTGGCTGATGAGCCTCAATATTGGGGGGATGCCGTAAAGGAGACTCAATGGCAGGTGCCGGTAGAGGCTGGCTTCCACAAAGCGGGCAACGATCGCTTCTACTGGTGGGTCACCGTCAGACGGGCCAACACCGCGCCTGGACCCGACCAACTCGATTTGGCTCTGAGTCCTCCCAGCGATGCTCGTACCTTTTATTGGGGGGAGTAGCCAGGCAATCAGCAGATACCTTCTTAAAATGTAGGGGCGAACCCTTCTCCAAAGGGGACCTATCGTCCTCTTTGGGGAAGGTCTGCCCTTACCTCAAATTGTTGAGAAGATACATCAGCGGATGGTAGACAGGCGCTGATGAAGTCCATTACAAGAACCTCAGGCGAGAGGCGATGATAGAGACTACGTCGCAGGAAAAACTGAGCAAAGTGCGGAGCGAGATCGACGCACTGCAAACCAGCTTGAACAATTTTGCCGATGCCCTGGCCCGTCAGCAAAACATCCTCACTCGTCTGGGCCAGCGACTCCCTGCTGGCAAAGATCAACCGTTGCGAGATACGCTCGCCAGCACGCTAGCCGTAGCAAACATCGTGGGTCAATTGGGGCAGTTGCTTCCGCAGCTCGACGCTTCGCTAAAGGACTTGAGCCAGGAACTCGCCGCCCAGTTGAAAGAGCACGAAAACCTTACCGCGCTCTATAATGTGAGTCAGATTGTTAATTCCACCCTCGACTTGAGCGAAGTCTTGAACCTGACAATGGACCTCATCATCCAGGTCACTGGCGCCGAGCGGGGATTCCTGATGCTCATTGACGAGGAAACCGGTGAACTCACTTTTCGCGTCGCCCGCAATATGGACCGGGAAACCATCGCCGGTTCTTCATTTGAAATCAGCCGTAGTGTTGTCGACAAAGTAGCCCAGGAAGGCGAACCGATCCTCACCACCAATGCCCAGGCTGATCCCCGCTTCAGCGCCCAGGCCAGCGTCGTCAGCTACAGCCTGCGCTCCATCCTGTGCGTTCCCCTACGGGTGAAAGGCAAAATTACCGGCGTTATCTATGCCGATAATCGCATCAAGACCGGGCTCTTTTCCGATGCGGACCGCCGTCTGTTGGCAGCTATCGCTGACCAGTCTGCGGTGGCTATCGAAAATGCCCGCCTCTTCGAGAGCGTCAAGCGTAACCTGGAAGAAATCACCAATATGAAAAATTTGATGGACAACATTTTTGCGTCCATCGCCAGCGGTGTCATCACCACTGATATCCGGGACAAAATCACCCTTTTCAACCGTGCTGCTGAAAGCATTTTGAGCATGCCGGCCAGCCGCTCCATTGGCCGCCCCTACCACGAGGTGCTTCCTCCCCTGGCACGTATCCCCCTGCCACAACTGATGGAAGAGGTGAAACGTCGTCGAAGGCGTTACATTGGCTACGAAGTTGACGTGGATCTGCCCGAACGGGGCACAGTCAACCTGAGCATGAACCTGTCAACTCTGCGCGATGCGCAGGATGCCACCCTGGGTGTTGCCATCGTCGTGGACGACCTGACAGAGAAAAAGCGATTCGAGCGCGAACGGGCGATGGTCAGACGTTATTTGCCTTCACAGTTGGTGGACAATCTACCCGACGACCTGTCGGAACTCAAGTTGCGTGGCGAACGTCAGCAAATCACCACCCTCTTTGCCGACATCCGGGGGTTTTCCACCTATAGCGAACGGTCTGACCCTGAAAAAGTGGTGGAAGTCATCAACCAATATTTTGCCTTCGCCTCGGCTGCTGTGGATTGGCATGAAGGCATTATAGATAAGTATCTAGGCGATGCCGTGATGGCTCACTTCAATACTCCGCTGCGGCCTGTCAAGGATCACGCCTGGCGGGCCGTGTTAGCTGCCTGGGACTTCAAGCGAGCCATTGAGGAATATCTGCAACGGGTGCCGAACGAAGATCGCTTGACTGTCGGTGTGGGCATCAATACTGGTGAGCCGGTGGTCGGTAACGTGGGTGCTGAGGATCGGATGGAATATACTGCCATCGGTGATGCTGTCAACCTGGCTAGACGTTTGCAAGAAAGCGCCAAGGGAGGCCAGATTCTTTTGAGCAGCTTCACTTACGAATTGGTGAGAGACCGGGTAGAAGTGTACGCTTTGGATCCCATCCAGGTGAGGGGCCGGCAGGCTCTGGAACAAGTTTATGAATTGCTGAATGTGCTGAGATAATGATGGCCCAATTCCCCGAGCTTATGCCCGGCCTGTCGGGTACGATTCAACACTGGGTCGATAAAAAGTCAACCGCCCGGCAATTGGGCAGCGGTACCGTTGACGTGCTGGCTACGCCCGAATTGGTGCGATTGATGGAGACCGCGGCTGTGGCGGCTTTGTCCAGCCATCTGCCGCCGGAGTTTACGTCGGTGGGCGTGGCGATCAACATCGAACATATTGCCCCTACGCCAGTGGGGCTGAGCGTGGAAGTCCGTGCCGCTCTCACCGAGGTGCATGGACGTCGCCTCAAATTCCAGGTAGTGGCCCATGACGACATAGAAGAGATAGGACGAGGCACTCACGAGCGGGTTTTGGTAGAAGTAGAAGGTTTCGTGGCCAGGGCCAACCGTAAATTGCAGCCGCCCATGTCTGCCAATCCACCCCAGGACTAGACCAGGTGTGGCCTTTCCCAGGCGCGTAGCAAGCGCCAGTTACCCTGAACGGAGGTCAAGCATAATTCGAAGCGGCTTCCGTCGGACACCACGAGCACGTGCTTGCCGTCGGCATCGTCCCATTGGCGGCCTACCCCGGTCACGCTCCAGCGACGTCCACGCCAGGTGAAGGCAATCGGCTGCACCTTTCCATCGGGGAGGAAATGAGCTTCCACTGTCACCACCTCATCCTCAAGCCACACACTGTTCATAGCGATTTCCTTATTCTTTCCTTTCCCCGCATAGGTATTGTTCTGTCCCAGTATGGAACGCGGCCACGTCACAGTCGCGGGTCGAAACGCTCGTGTAGGTAATACGCCAGCATTTCCAGCGCTGCCTGGACTGAGCGAGCTTTGTTTCCCTCCCGGTCGCTGTCCCATAAGAATTCATGGCACTCCTCCCGGTCGCGCGCCGAGAGGGCGATGTAGACCAGCCCTACTGGCTTGCCTGGCATTCCCCCGCCTGGACCGGCGATCCCTGTCACCGACAAGGCCACGTCGGTCAGAAACAATCGGCGCACGCCCCGAGCCATCTCTAGCGCTGTCTGCTCACTCACTGCTCCGTAATCGTAAAGCGTGTCGTGGCGCACGTGCAGAATCCGTTCCTTAGCATCGTAAGAATAGGCCACCACGCCGCCCATAAAGTAGTCGGAACTGCCCGGCACGTTGGTCAGTCGATGGCCCAGTAAGCCGCCGGTGCACGATTCAGCGGCCGACAGCGTTAGCCCTTTTGCCCGCAGCAAATCCCCTACCACACTTTCCAGTTGTTCGTCAGGCATGAATACCCCCATGTTTCCAGACTGACATGTTTGTCCACTTAGATGCCAGTATAAGGACCAAACCTGACTGTGTCAAACGGGCTGAAATGTGCTGAGAAGTGCAGTCAGGGCGTTCCTCTCCTCACGACTGAGAACCCGCATAATCCCTGTGATTTCGCTCCCAGTATCACCATGTGGTATAATTACGTCTGCGCTGGAACAAGCCAAACCGCAACCAGCAAACATGGGAGGCCAAGAGGTATGTCACGCAGACAGTGGGCGCTTGTGGTTGTTCTCATTTTGATCAACTATATTGTCTTTGCATCCTTGTTCAACGTGGTCTTCAGTAACCGGCCCGGCTTGACGCGACCTACTCGCACTCCATTGCCTACCTTCACCCCAGCACCTTCGCCCACGCCGGTAGCGCTGGCGCCCACCAATACCCCGGTGCCGCCACCACCTACAGCCACGCCTACACAGGTGCTGGCGACGCCTGACACACCTACCCCGGAATCGTCTGCACCGACAGAATCCCCAGCCACCGAAGCGCCCTCGAACGCTTCCCCTGTCCCTGGTGGCCCCTTGGTAACAGTGGACGTGAACTTGAACGTTCGGACAGGACCCGGTACCAACTATGATCGGATTGGCGCGCTGGCGGTTGGAACGACGGTGGAAATCGTCGGGCGGAGTGCTAATAGTGCCTGGTGGCAGATTCCCTACCCAGGCGCGCCCGACGGCAAGGCCTGGATTTCGGCGGGCTATGGGACCGCCCGCAGCACCGAAGCCGTGCCGGTGGTTGAGGCACCATCCACACCTACACCATCTGCACCCACAGCGACTCCCACTTCCCCGGCACCACCTCCTGCCCCAACGCCGGCCTATCAGTATACGCCTCTTGCTTGGGAAGGGCAATGGAACGGTGGTTTAGCGCAGATTAGAGGTCATATCCGTGACACTGCAGGCAATCCTGTTAATGGAGTGTTTGTTCAAGCAAAATGCGGCTCTACAGTGCTGACGTCTAACCCATCAGGAGTCAACCTTTACGTTCCCGGCGAATCGTACGAGGCGGGAGCATATGACATTATCCTCAGTAGCCCTTTAGATCCAAACTCGATGTGCAATTGGGAAGTACGCATAGTGGAGGCAAGCAATTACGACGAAGCCAAGAACCCTTCGGTGCCCTCACTCTCACCCGTCGGGTTCTGTGACCTTTCGTGGGACGAGATGTCTATTTGCTTTGCTAACTGGCAGAAGAACTGGTAAAGGCGACAGTATCTGGGTATGTGCCCTTCTGCAGTAGAAGGGCAAGTGCAGTGGATTCCGATCTGTATGACTGGGGAGGTTGGCTAGATTGAAGCGATTCGTGCTTACAAGTGGGTTGAACCTCGCCGCCCTGTTGCTTATCGGGTTGGCTGGACCGGCTGCAGCCGATGTTGTCCCTGCTCTGCAGGCCACTGATGTCGTGCGCCGCACGCCGACTGTTACCGCCACATCCACGCCCGTCTCTCCCCGCCTGGGCTGGCGCGGGCAAATCGTTAGCAATACCCCCTATGCTACATCGGGTGATGGCTCGATTGTGCGCGTCCGCGTCCTTGATCGGCTGGATGAACCTATCATCCTCACCCAGTACGATATCACCCTGAGTGGCCTTAGTGGGACCAAGCCGGAATACGGTTCCTACACGGCCGAGTTTGCACCGGTATCCCCCGGGCGTTGGACTGTCAGCCTGCCGGATCTGGGCACCAGCATTGAAATCGAGCTAGATGGCTATAACCTGGTTGTCGTGGAATTCGCCCCCTACACGGCTGCTGAAGTCACTATCGCCGCACAGAGTCCTCCTGCCCCCACGCCTAAGCCCCCCCCAGGTACGCCAACGCCTGTGCCCACTCCGACGCCAACGCCCGCGATGCAATGGGTGGGCGCGGTGATGCGTCATGATAGACCTTACCAGGGCAAAGTCTTCGCTGCCATTGCCGTGCGAGTGAATGGCCTGCGCAACCTACCGGTTACGCTCACGGCGGGCGATACTACTCTTACCTGTACCACGGGATCCAAGCCCGAGTATGGTGATTACGCTTGCGAGTTCGGGGGGCTGTCGCCTGGCACCTACTCCGTCGGCGCCCAAGGTCTGGAGCCGGTAGTCCCGGTAATGATTGGTCAGGGCGATTTTGTCCTGGTCGAGTTTCGGCAAGAGCCATTGCCGCCTGGCCCATTGGTGTGGCTGGGCCGGGTAGTGCGCAACAGCAGCCAGCCCTGGCCGGGAAATGGCGTCTCGTCAGCGATCGCCGTGCGAGTTGAAGGGCGTCGCGGGCAGGTGGTGTCGCTGCGTTCGCCAGCCGGCTGGGAGGCCTTTTGTGACACCGGCACCAAGCCGGAATACGGAGACTATGCTTGCGAATTTGGCGGGTTATGGCCTGGTGTTTATATCGTGTCGCCGGTGGGTATCCTGGCTGAGGTCCGGCTTTATATGGATGGCGTCGGCTTCGCCGAGGTCGCCTTTGAGTCCTTCATGGCGACGGCCACACCGTCTCCCACCCCCACACGCATCATTGGCGCCGGAGCGTCTCCCAGTGGCACGCTTATCGCCATGGAAGTGGAGACCCCAACCGCCACCCAGACGCTGGCCCGGATCACCCCTGCACGAACACCCACGCCTACCCGTTCACGTGCAATCACTACAGCTACCCCGACGCCTTCCCTCACCCCGACGCCCACGCTCACGCCCGCCAGCGGCTGGGTGGGCTACGTGGTACAAGACGATGCCGGGGTTGGTGTCGGTACCATCGTGGTGCGCGCATTGGGGCTCAAAGACCAGCCGATCATCCTCCGCTCAGGCCCGTGGTCGACGCGAGGCCTCACTGGCAGTAAGCCTGAGTACGGCGAAGATGCTGTCGAGTTTGGCGGGCTCAATCAGGGTGACTTTAGCGTTGAGTTGGAGGGCTTGGGTGCTGCTGTGCCAGTCCACCTGAGGCCGGGCGGTTTTTTGTTGGTGGAATTCCGTTATGGCCTGCTCCCTACACCCACCCGTACGCCTCAGCCTGGCATATGGGTCGGGGCTGTCACTCGCAACACCAGCGGTAACGCACCGGCCGGTGCATGGTCTACCATCATCGTAAAGATTCCCGGCGCGGACAGCTTGACCGTCACCTTGGATAGTGGGGGCTTCGTGACCCAATGTATCACCGGAACCAAGCCGGAGCATGGCCCCGGTGCCTGTGAAGTGGGCGGCCTGTGGCCGGGGACATATCGCGTCACCCCTCAGGGACTGGGGCCGAGTGTGGATGTGTGGGTTGACGGCCAGGGAAGTGCGACCGTCGAGTTTTGGATTCAATAGGAAAACTGATAGTTTAGGAAAAATAACCCTCCCAGAAGTCCGCGGCTTCTGGGAGGGTAAATATTATTCAACTGTGTCGATCTTCACCGATTCGCGGAGTTGGGTGCGGAGCGTGGCGATTTGTTCGGTGATGCTGCCGATCTTATTGAACAAACTTTGATTGGCCTTGATTCCCTCGGTGATAAGGAAAGCTGCACTCTCGGAGCGGCTCTTGGTGATGTCGGCTTCGATGAGCATATCCAAGTGTTTGAGCGCATCGTCGTTCACCCGGACCATTACTACGTTTGCCCGATCCTGCAAAGCCGAGGTTAAGGTTTTGCCCAATGACTCGACCCGCTCCAGTGCATCTTTCAATGCAGCGGCTGTGGCTTTGGACTCCGCGGGTTTCTTTTCCCTGGATGTTTCCTCGCCGGGAATCTCCGTTGCCTCACCTTCGATGACCGTGTCTTCACTCATTTCATTACCTCCCTGATTTGTTGAGCGTTTTGCCCATTCAACATAAGGCGTTTGTAATTACATTACGTGTAATATTGTAATTGAATTTCGCCAGTCTGTCAATACATTTCGCTGACGCACAAGCGACGATTTCCCGACATATGCGCAGAGGATTGCGAATGCCTCCTCTTTGGAGTACAATGTCTCGACTTCAAATCAACTCAGCGGGTCAGGCAGATTAGATCGAGAGAAATGCTTGCCGCTACTGCTCCTTTGTAGGGAACTTGCAGGTAGCTTGCCTGATCCGCTGACCTGGAAATAACCATTGCCACTCACATATCTGGCTATCCGATTCGTCGCCCTGGCGACCATTGTGCTGCACTTGATTGCAGGTCTTCTACCGGCGGAGGCAGCGTGGAGCGTCTGGCCCTATAGCGCATTACCTGCGCCACTAGGTTGGTTAGGAGGGCTGGTCGTCGCCTCCCTCATCCTGACGCCGGTGAACGATGCGTTGGGCCGATGGCTGCATCGCCTGGGAGCGGTCCTATCCAACACAGCTCAGGTGCATCTTTCCCATAGAGATAAGCGACTGTGGTTCGCGGCGATTGCTGTCGCCATGGCGATTCCCTTCTGGCTCTTTCGCATTCGTCACTTGCGTTGGGGCGATGCTGCCTTCATCGTCAAGGCCTTGTCTTACACCGGTCCCAATCGCCCCATATGGACTATCTACAATTGGCAGTCGCCGCTCACCATTTTCACTCACGCCCAGCTCTGGCTGTTGCTCAACCCCCTCCTGGGCGTAGGCGTGGACACACTATATGCGATCACCAGCGTGCTGTCGGGCGTCGGCTTCGTGTACATCTTGCTCCTCCTGGCCGACTTTCTGGGGCGGGACCGGTTGGAGAAGATAACTATCTTTGGTCTGGTGATCACTACCGGCTCGATGCAACTCTTCTTTGGCTATGTGGAAAACTACACCATTATCTCCCTGGGGCTTATTCTCACTCTCTACCTGGCAGCGCGTAGCCTGAGGGGGGAAATAAACCTGGCCTGGCCGTCACTGGCACTCGCGGTCACCAACGCCTTCCACCCCTCGACAATCGTGCTGTGGCCGGCATTGGGATATGCGGGATGGGAAGTTGCCGAGCGACGGTCGTCAGCAGGCGGCAAGGCTTCTGAGTGGGCCAAACTAGTCTTGCCCCCCATCCTGGTCTTTGCCGGGCTGGTAGCACTGATGACAGCCGGCGGTCATGGCCCGGAAGCTATGTTGATTGACGACAGACCTGGCGGTTCCGACGGCATCCCTTTTGTCCCTCTATTCCGGGTGACGACTGAGTGGCAGCATTATACGATGTTCTCCCTGGCTCATGTGCTGGATTGGGCCAATGAGCACTTTCTCATCTCTCCCTTTGGACTCCCCCTCTTGCTCCTGGCACTTGTCACCCGCACAGGCTGGCAAAAGTCGGCAAAGGCTGCCCAGGGCGATGGTCAATCACAGCCTGGTTTCCAGTCACTTCAAGGCGATTGGGGGATCACACCTTTCTTGATCATCGCCAGCATGGCTTACTTGCTCCTCACCTTCGTCTGGAACCCCGACTATGGTGGTCGTAAAGATTGGGACTTGTTTGCACCCTCGGCCTTTGTGTACACCCTTCTGGCTGCCTATCTGTTGGTGCGCCAACTGCGGGATTGGCAAGCGTCTCCAGGCGGCAAATACATCCTGGCCCGGATTGCTCGTCTGCTCATCGCGGTTTCGGCGTTGCACACAATCGCCTGGGTTTACTACAACACCATTCCCTGAACATCTCGATGATGTAGCTAGACGGTAGACAGAGGATCACAGGTAATGCAGTGAAAGCATTCCCACCCCGAGTTCCCCGTCGGTTGGACTTGCCCTTAGTTGTGGTCTGGCTGCTGACCTTGCCAGCAACGATGCCACTCATCCAGCCGACCATCACCCGCAGCGCCGACGGATTGCTGCATCTGTATCGGTTGGTTGCTCTGGATCACGCCATTCGCCAGGGGGCCCTTTTCCCCCGCTGGCTGCCTGACTTGGCCTATGGGTATGGCCTGCCGCTCTTCGTGTTCTACGCCCCACTATCGTATTACATCACCCAGGCGCTGAATCTGTTGGGTCTGAGCCACCTCGGTGCGTTTAACGCTTCGTTTGCACTGGCGCTGCTCTTGTCGGGAGCAGGGACCTATCTCTTCGTAAAAGATGAGTTCGGATCTAGAGCTGGTGTGCTGGCAGGTGTGGCTTATGTGTACGCGCCGTATCAGTTGTTCAATATCCTGGCCCGGGGGAGTCTGCCCGCCGCCTGGGCAGGAGCCCTCTTCCCATTTGCCTTTTGGTCCTTGGGCCGACTGATCAGGATAGGCAAGCCAGGCTACCTTCCACTGAGTGCCGCTACCTGCGCCGCAGTCCTGCTCTCGCACAACATCTCAAGCTTACTCTTCTTGCCGCTGTTGGTTGTTTACATAACGATTGAGTTGCTCGTTCGGCGTGATCGGCAGGCGACCTTGAGGACTGGACTGGCGTTGGGGCTGGGGTTGGCGTTGGCTGCTTTCTTCCTGGTACCAGCGGTCATCGAGAAAGAATTTGTGCAGGTGCAGCGGGCCATTACCCCGCCGGACTTTGATTACCACTTCAATTTTGTCAGTCTCAAACATCTATTCTCTCTCCCCCGCCCGGACAATACTGGGCTGATCAATCCCAACTATCCCCTCACGATAGGGCTGGCCCAGGTGGGGCTGGCGGCGGTGGGCCTTATATATTGCGCAGTGCGCGCTGTTGATTGGAAGCTGCCACTCCAAAATGTGAAGCCCGAAAGCCTGAGTCCAAAAGGTGATGTTCGCCAAAGGTGGATATTCGCCTTTGGCCTGCTAGGGCTGGTCGGTGCTGTCTTTATGATGCTGCCGATTTCGGTTGGTGTATGGGATCGGCTGCCGATCATCGCCTTTGTGCAGCAGCCACATCGGCTGTTGAGCCTGGCCGCTCTTTTGGTGGCCGTCCTGGTTGGGGCCTCGGTAGCGAGCTTGCCTGACCGGCTGGGGGTTGGCTGGGTATGGGGAGGCGCAGTGCTAATCTTTGTTACAGCGGTCCCGCTCCTTTACCCTCGCTATTATGATCCGCTCCCCATCGATCCTGACTTGACTGGCATGATGGCCTATGAGCACCTCAGTGGTGCCATTGGTACCACTTCTTTTGGCGAGTATCTTCCAATATGGGTGCAGCAGGTGCCCCGTGAGTCGCCATTAGAGCCGATGTATCGGGCAGGGGAGGACATTGAGCGGCTGGATCAGGCCTACCTGCCTGAAAATGCCAGGATCGAGTCGACGTTTTATGGCTTCAACCAGATGGAACTGGTCATCGCCTCGGAGGAGCCTTACCAGGCGGTTTTTCACACTTTTTATTTCCCCGGCTGGGCGGCATGGGTGGACGGCCAGCCAGTGCCTCTTACCCCTGTCACTGAGCGGGGACTCATTGGCGTGGGGATGCCAGCCGGCCTGCATTACCTGCAACTACGCTTCCGCGAGACGCCTGTCCGGCTGGTGGCGGATGGGCTGTCGGTGCTGGCACTGCTGATACTGGTGGGGTTGATTGGTCGGGCACTCTGGAGACTTAAGTTTGAAGCTCCCTTGATTGGGGCTATCTCTTCAGATACCTCACTCCCCACTTCCTACGCCCGCCTTCCAAACGGCTTCACCCGTCCTCAAATCGCCGCCTTGATCGGCCTAGCCCTGGGGCTGGTCGCCGTTAAAGCGTTTTATCTTGACCGCTACGACAGCCCACTCAAGCACACCTTTGACGGGACTCACGTAACCGGTGCCGGCGTGCCAACACAAGTGAACTTTGGTAACCAGGTGAACCTGCTCGGCTATGACCTCAATCGCCAGACCGTCACAGGTGGCCAGACCTTCAATTTGACGGCCTATTGGGGAGCACGTCTGCCATTGGCTACTGACTACAGCGCCCTGGCCCAATTGGTGGACGATGAACATCACTTGTACGCCGCGCAAGACAACTTGCATCCTGGAGGGGTACCCACAACTCGCTGGGAACTATGGGGTTTTGTGCGAGACCCTCACGCGCTTCAGGTGCCGCCGGGCACCCCACCTGGCGATTATTTCCTGGTGGCCGGACTCTATAACCCGGTGACCTGGTCACGACTGCCGGTGCTAGAAGGTGGTGATCCTGGCTGGAACGATGTCGTTGCCATCCCGGTGACCGTCGTAAAGACCCCTCGTCCGCCCTCCCTGGCTGACCTGGACATCACCTGGCCAGCGTCAGTGGATTTGGGCCCCGGGCTCCGCTTGCTGGGGGCCACGCCAGAACGGGAATGGCTCCAACGCAATGACTTCTTGCGCGTCGCGCTCTTCTGGGAGGCAACATCCGCCCCGCTGGCCGACTATCAGGTCAGTCTGCGCCTGCTGGATGCCGACGGACCCGCGGTTCTAGAGGAGACGGCGCGCCCCTCCTATGATCGCTACCCGACCACTCGTTGGGTCGCTGGCGAGCGGGTACGCGACAACCATGCCCTATGGATTCCCCCGGAATTCCCGGCAGGGACGTATCGCCTCCAAGCACGCCTGGTAGATCAGGCCGGGCAGGGGGTCGGAGAATGGATAGGCTTGGGCGAGCTAAAAGCTGGGGACTAGGGGTGTAGAAGATATCCTCAATATTGCCTGGCATATCAGGCTCAAGCAAAAGCCGAAAAATGGGGAAAAGTCCTTGACAACCAAAACGTTTTGGTTTATAATGGATATGTGACCAAAACGTTTTGGTTTGATAGGTTAAGGACAACCTAAGTGACTGTCACCCTCAGAGACATCGCCCGGCGAGTCAATCGCTCCGTCACCACTGTTTCGCGGGCACTACATGACTATGACGACGTCAGTGAAGAGACGCGGGAGTTGATCAGACACACGGCCCGCGAGATGGGGTACACGCCCAATGTCGTCGCCCAGCGATTGCAGAAGCGGCGTACCGATACCCTGGGGTTGATTCTGCCTACTTTTGGGCCTCGCTTATCTGATCCTCACTTTGGCGAAGTGCTGGCGGGAGTCGGCGACGAGGTCGCCCGTGAGAGCTTTGATCTGCTCATTAGCATTGCAGACCCACACCTGGACGAACTGGAGGCATACCGCCAGAAGATTATCGGGCGGCGCGTGGATGGTGTGTTGGTGGTGCGGACCCGCTGCCACGACGAGCGAGTTGAATTTCTCTTGAGCCACGGCATGTCTTTTGTCGCGTATGGCCGGATCTTGGATGATTGGGATTTTCCTTATGTGGACGTGGATCACGTGACGGGTATGCGTGCCATGGTGCAACACCTCAGCGATTTGGGTCACCAGCGGATTGGTTGTGTTACCGGGTCACCTGATTTTACTTTTGTTCATTATCAGCTTGAGGGATTCCGGCAGGCGATGTCTGCCCGTGCCTTGCCGGTGGATGAAGACCTCATGGTTGAAGCCGACCTGACACAGAAAGGAGGATATGGAGGTGCTCAGACGCTGCTCAGTCAGAGCGATCCGCCCACCGCCATCGTGGCCAGTAACGATTTGATGGCTTTGGGGGTGATGAGTGCGGCACAAGATCACGGACTCGACGTGGGACGGGATATCGCCGTGGCTGGTTTCGGTGACATCCCGTGGGCCGACACTTCGCACCCAACGCTCACGACGGTTCGTCAACCGGCTCACCGCTTGGGGCAGTTGATAGGCCAGATGCTGGTCGCTGTGGCCTGTGGCGAACCATTGACCGAGCGGCATATGTTGCTAGAGCCGTCTCTGATCATTCGTCAATCTACGAATCTGGACCTATGGCTGTAAACTCTGGTGCGTCGTGACGCATCTGTCACCAGGGCCGGTTTTCGACCCGAAGCGGCGTAGCCAGAGAACTATGGAATATCGACTGGGTAACCAAAACATTTAAACAGATCAAGGAGGAAAATCAATGGCAAGCGTAACCTATGATCATGTTACGAAGCGCTTCGGGGATGTGACGGCTGTAAATGACCTGGATATCAAAATAGAAGACAAAGAGTTTCTGGTGCTGGTTGGGCCATCAGGCTGTGGCAAAAGCACTGCCCTCCGCTGTCTGGCCGGACTGGAAGAGATCACCGATGGGCAAATTCGCATTGGCGATAGGATAGTGAACGACGTCCCGCCCAAGGATCGAGACATCGCCATGGTGTTCCAGAGCTATGCCCTGTATCCGCATATGTCGGTATACGACAATATGGCTTTTGGCCTGAAGTTGCGCAAGACGCCCAAGGATGAGATCACCCGGCGAGTGCAAGAGGCGGCCAGGATTCTGGGCATCGAAATGTTGCTCGACCGTAAGCCCAAGCAACTCTCCGGTGGGCAGCGGCAGCGGGTCGCCCTGGGGCGGGCCATCGTACGCGAGCCAGCGGTGTTTCTCTTCGACGAGCCCCTCTCAAACCTGGACGCCAAGCTGCGCGTGCAGACCCGGTCTGAGATCACCAAGCTCCATCAACGTTTGGGGACCACATTCATCTACGTTACCCACGATCAGACCGAGGCTATGACCATGGCCGACCGCATCGCTGTGATCCGCGATGGTATCTTGCAACAGGTGGATAACCCGCAGAACCTTTATGATTATCCCTCGAATGTCTTTGTTGCGGGTTTCATTGGCTCACCCAGTATGAACTTCTTCGAGGCGACGATTACCGGCACCAGCGATGAGATGTACATTGACGCCGGTACTTTCCGTATCAAGGTCACCGGCAAGATCAAGTCACGCATGACCGACGGCGCGGGCAGGAAGGTCATCTTTGGCATCCGCCCCGAAGATATCTTCCACCCGGACTATGTGGCAGCCGGAATCGATGCCGTCAGGGTGGAGTCGGTCGTGGACGTGACCGAGTTGATGGGCAACGAGATTTTCCTCTACCTGGTAGCTGGAGAGCTACCTTTCATCGCCCGCATAGACCCGCGTGGCCATGTACGACCAGGGAACAAGATCGAGATGGTCTTCAACGCTGACAATGTTCATTTGTTTGATGCAGAAGCGGAGGGTCAGCCGACTCTGCTAAAAAGGACCTAGCGCGTCAAAAAGTCTAGGAACTCGGACATTGAAAAGGGGATTTGCATCGTCTGCTAAGGGGCAAATCCCCTTTTTAGTAAAGTGAATGCTGTTACTGCTTTCCTTCTCTCTTGTTGGCAAGTTACCTTAACTAAGGCCCCCTGATATCTCACCCTCGCAGTTATGTACTGGCATAAGCGG